>JAAYAK010000278.1 GCA_012719415.1 Syntrophorhabdus sp. | reverse complement strand
GAGGTGGGCAAGGGGCTTCAGCCTGCCCGTGAGGAGGCGGAGAAGAACATCATCCTGAAGGTGCTCAAGGATACCAACTTCAACGTGTACAAATCCGCCAAGTTGCTTGGCGTCAAGAGGGAGAGTGTCTATTACTTCATAAAGAAGTTCGGCTTCCGCCGGGAGGACATCGATGATAACGCTTAGGCTTATCCAATCGATGTACATGCTCGTCATCGTGTCGGGCCTGATGGTCCTTGTCATCCTCCTGTACCTGCGGTACCTGACGAACCGCGCCTTCAAGGTCCAGTTAAAGATGGTGGAGGCGAACAGCGAGTGCAACTACGACATCGGCCTCTTCCTGCCAAGAGTCCGGGAACTCGTGAAGAAGGCCGAGATAGACGATGTCTTTTATGACATAACCTACGGGGAGAAGGTTCTCTCAAAGCCGGGTCCGGGACACAGGAGGGTGATAACCAGGAAGGTCACGCGGCCCGACTACTCCATCGGCCTCGGTATCGTGACAGTCAGTCCCCGGGGCTACCAGAGATACATCTACATGATCATCTTTGAGACCCTTTTTCTCCTCATCGAGATGGACCTCCTGATGAAGATAAAGGTCGCCAACGACGCCCTCTACAACTTTTCCAGGCTCCAGACGTTCCTGCTCCACGATGTGAAGAACGTGACCCAATTCATCAAGGGGCTTCTCTACAACATCGCGCGGATAGGCGGCGCGGACAGGGAGCACAGGTTCGTCGAGTACCTGCGGGAATCGGCGCCCGCCCTTTCCGTGAGAACGGACAAGATACTTGCCACGCTGGAGATGGGCTCGGAAAAGGAGGGCGACGAAGGCGAGATCGAAAAGGTCGATGTTCTCGCCACGATACGCGAGCTTTTCGAGCTCTACGGCATGAACGGCCAGGCGTCGGGGGAGGGCAGCGTCTTTGTCAACAGGCATAAGCTGGTGACCGTCTTCGACAACATAATAAAGAACATGCACGAGAAATCAATGAACGAGCCCGAGCTGGAGTGCCATGCCTCTGTCAGGGAAGAAGGCGAGACGGTCACAACCGTCATCTACGATACGGGCAGTCCCATCAAGGACATGGACAGGATGTTCGAGCCCTTCTTTACGACAAAGAAGTCCGGGCTCGGCATCGGCCTCTTCCAGGCGAAGCACGTCGTAAAAAAATTCGGGGGCAATATGACGGTGGCAAACACCGACAGAGGTGTCGAATTCACCGTCACTCTCATGAAGGGCGCGCCGCCCGGCGTCATCGTCCCGGATCAAACCCTTTAATATCCTTCACTCTTCCATTCTTGGTGTAAACATCCTTTATCCGTAGACCGGAATTACCTGTAAAATCACCGTATCTGTAAACGAAAATTACCTGTAAAACCGCCCTATCTGTAAATTAAACCTACATCTTGCGGGGCCTTCCCGATCCCCATTATATTGACTGTAGACATGATGAGAGAAGACCAAAGATACGACACTTTCAGGACAACCGGTACCGGAGGAAGAACCTCCGGGCTTACCGTCGTCGAGCTGACCATAGTGATGGTCATCATCGGCATCATCGTTGCCCTTGTCGTGAAAGGCCAGTCTCTTATCGTGAAAGGGCAGATGAAGCAGGTCTTCAAACAGAAACAGGATATCGCCGCTGCTTTCTCCGGTTACTACGGCCGCTTCGCGTATTTTGCCGGTGACGACCCCGGCGCTTCCTCGCGGTACAGCGGTGCCACGAATGGCAACGGGAACGGGCGGGTAGGCGTGGGCGCGTCAGTGACGGCCCCTGATTTCTCCTGCGCGGGAACGGGAACGGAGCAGTGCGACCTCTGGTCCGAGCTGAGGCAGGCAGGTCTCCTCGGCGGGACAGGGTTTACGAATCCCAGGCACGTCTTCAACGGGAACGTGGCCCTCACGTACAATGCTCCCGGAACGGCCGAAGCAGGTCACTGGCTGGCGTTCGAGGGTATGCCCTCCGATGTGTGCCGGGGCCTCGACAAGGCTTACGATGACGGCGTCTGGAACACGGGCAGTGTACAGGGCGCTTCGGACTACGATACCGCCGGGAACGGAAATTTCACACTCTTCTTCAGGCTGTGATGAGGTGACCATGCATATCTATTTCGCTCATCCCTGTTTCAACGAGTCCCAGGAGAACTTCAAAAGGGAGTTCCTGGGGAAATTGAGGACCGCCCTCAGACAGAGCGAATACGGAAAAGCGGTCGGGATCGTCGACCCCTTCGAGGACACGCCCAACATCGAAGGGAACAGGGAGACGAAGCTCAAGCTGAGCCGGACCGTCAAGGAAACCTGCCTTCGGATGCTGGAGAACTGCGACGTCGTCGTCGCCCTCGTTGACGACTCTGACACGGGGGTTGCCTTCGAGGCTGGTTATGCCCACGCCATCGATGTCCCGGTCATCCTCATATCGAAGGGGAATTGCGACGAGGCGAACGCGATGCTTATCGGAGCGGCGAGGGAACGGATCGACAATATACTCCAGGAGGAACAAATTGGAAAGCTTGCCCGGATGTTTGAATGGTACTACATATCAAAGGAGCGTTACGGCCATGAACCCGGAAAGAATTGAAGCAGACTTCTACGAAAGGACCACCATCTACGGGTACCGGTGCAATTCCTGCGGGTATATCCTGGACGAGTCGAATGGCGGGTATCTCTACTTGCAGAATGACAGGGGGGACAGGATACCGCTGAAGGACCACGGCGAGCGCGAGATAATCGCCCAGATGCTCCGCATGGAAGAGGAATCCCTTCATGATTGCGAGGCCCTTGCCGCTTCACAGGAGGCGATGATCGACCTCATGGAAGAGCGCGTGGGCTACCTCTCGGCCTGTGTGTGCATCGACTGTCTCGGTCAGTTCGGCCTTGACCTCAGAAAAGACGCCCTCGTCTGCCCCCACTGCGAATCCGAACACATCAGAACCCTGCTTGAAATGACGGGCAAACGATGCCCGAAATGCAACACGGGACGGATGGAAAGGTTTTGAAGACTGTTCTAAGTTTTAGGTTTTAGGTGTTAAGTGAAAAACAAAAAAGCCATCCCGGGCAAAGGAACTGGCAGGCAACACCGCACCCCGTCAGGAAAAGGCCTCTCATCCTTCACTTAAAACCTAAAACCGTCTTCTTTTCTTTCACTTAAAACGTAAAACCTAAAACTTAAAACCGTCTTCAGGATTCGTATATATATTCGACGAGCATCCAGTCCGACACCCGCAGTCTGTGGCTTATCATCTGGGCGAGTCTTCGGAAGAGGGCGACCCCCAGCTTGGGGTTATCGTCAAGGAGGAGTTCGAAGTTCTCCTTCGTGAGGACGAGGACCGTTGTTTCATCCACTGCCACCGCCGACGCCGAGCGGGGCAGGCCGTCGATGATGCTCATTTCACCGACCGTCCTGCCGGGGCCGATCTCGCATATGGTCTTGACGTTCTTCTTGGAGTCTCCCTTGGTGACCTTGACGAGGCCGTCGGCGACGAAACACATGTAAGGTTCGATGGCCCCCTCGTTGAAGATGGGCTCATCGGGCTCAGCCCTGGCGACGTAGAGGTATTGCGCGAACCGCTCCATGTCCTCGCGGCTCAATCCCTCGCCCCACTGGGACTTCTCGATCATGGACATACGTTCTTCAACGGATGACAACGCGTGGTGCAGCATGACCTCTCCTGGACCGCAGTATTCTTGGACCTATCGACCGTTATGTTCTCACCGGGTTGTATCAACTGTATACTATAGTTACCTTTCCTTTTGCAATCTTTTCAGAGCAACGTTGGCGGCGACAAGTATCGGGTCCCATACCGTGGCGAAAGGCGGCGCGTAGGCAAGGTCCAAACGGGCGATATCATCGAGGGTCATCCTGCTGTAAAGGGCCGCCGCGAGCGTGTCTATCCTGTGAGCGACGCCCTCGTTGCCTGCCATCTGGGCGCCGAGAAGCCTGCCCGACGTTTTCTCGACCACGTAGGTCACCGTGATCGGTTTGCCCTCGGGGCACGCGGTGCTTCTCGACCTGCCCTTTATGGTGGACACGAAGTGGTCGATGCCTTCCCTTTCCGCTTCGAGGGGTGACAGGCCCGTGCGGGCCACTTCGAGATCGAAGATCTTCGTGGCGGCCGTTCCCACCACGCCTTCAAAGACGTTGTTCATGCCGGCGGCGTTCTCGCCCGCTATTCGACCCTGTTTGTTGGCGGTGGCTCCCAGGGGGATGTAGGCCTTTTTGCCGGTGACCATCTGCGTTGCCTCGGCACAATCGCCGGCGGCATAGACATCGGGGATATTGGTCTTCAGATGATCGTCCACCTTTATCGCCCCGCCCGCGCCAAGCTCGATCCCGGCATCGACAGCGATCTTCGCGTTCGGCCTCGCTCCGATCACCAGAAGGACCATGTCGGTGTCAAATACCCCTTTGTCGGTGATGACGCGGGTAACGACACCGCTGTCCCCTTCGAAGCTCTGGACGGAAACCCCTTTCATGAGATTCACGCCCTCGGCGGCCAGTTTTTCCTCGACGATGCCCGTTATGCTCGTGTCCATGGTGCCGAGGACACGGTCCATCTTCTCGAAGACGGTAACCTCGACCCCTCTTTTTCTCAGGGACTCGCACATCTCCATCCCTATGGAGCCACCCCCGACGATAGAGGCCCGCATGGGCCGCTTCTCGGCCCCGAAGGGGTTCATGTAGACGCATTGCGGCCCGACGCAGGGTTCGAAGGTAGACCACCGGTCTATGAACCTCTTGATCTCGATGCCGTCGTGGAGGGTCCTCAGGGTGAAGATGTGTCCGAGGTCTATTCCCGGGAAGGGAGGGCGCACCGGCAGTCCTCCGGTTGCGATCACGAGACGGTCGTAGGATATTGTTTTCTCCTCGTTTCTGTCGAGGTCCACGGCCGTCACTATCTTTTTCACAGGGTCTACGGAGAGGGCTTCGTGTCGGGTAAGCACCGTGATGCCCCGTTCCTGTGTGGCGATCTCCGGGGTCAGGGATATGAGCCTGTTGATATCCTTCACGTCGTCGGATATGTAGTAGGGAAGACTGCAGGCCCCGTAGGAGATAAAATGGTCGTTCTGCAGGACCATCGCCTCCGCTTCAGGTTTCAGCCTCTTGAAACTGCTCGCCGCGCTCATCCCCGCGGCAACCCCGCCAATAACAACAAGACGCTCAACAGACATGGCACACTCCTTTAAAAGATGCGGTTATGGGCAATAGGTCATGGGTCATGGGAAAAGCGCAACCGTCCCTCCCATCACCCTTCACCCGTTACCCATCACCCATAACCCATCACCCATAACCCATCACCCAGCTTCTAAAGTCCTTTTTTCTCAAAGAACCGGAACATCAGGACCGCCAGTACTACCACTATTACAATGACGATCCAGTGGTTGATGCCGAGGATGCCCGGGATGGTGATCTTGCCGAAGTTTCCCCAGGTGAGGACCGTTCTTTTCATGAGCGGGAAAAGCTCGGCGAAGACCGCCGCCCCCGCGAGCATGCCCACGATCCCCCATATGGAATCGTAGCGCCCTTCACCGAGGGCGCCGAGGGATGTCCCGGGGCAGTACCCGAGAAGAGCCCAGCCCGCGCCGAAAATGAGCCCGCCGATTATGTTGGCTCCCAGGATCGTTGTCTTGATGGAGAGCTTCACCAACCCCAGGTCCTTGAGAAGATAGACGCCGACCATGGCAACGAGCACCGTCGTGAACATGTACTTGACGATGGTCATATCCATGAGGCGCAAAGCCGCCAGTTGCTTATCGTAGCGTATGACACGGGCTTTCTGAAGGAGAAAACCGAAGATGATGCCTGTTATGATGCCATAGAGGAGATCGTTCATTTTCCGGCACCTCCCCGATAAAGGATGCGGGCGACGATGAGGCCGCCGACGAAGAAACAAATGAGGGAAATGAAACCGCTAACAGCCAGCTGGAGCGAACCGCTCAGCCCATGACCGCTCGGTCACCCGTCGGCCAGGCGCGCCCCGAACATGGCTATCGCACCGCCCAGGAAGGCCGTGACGGCGCGCTTCGTTCTGTTCGGCCCGAACCTTCCCTCCCACATCGTAGGAACGCCCTGCCACCGAAAGGATTTCGACGTCATCGAGGCGATAAGGGAGCCGAAAAATATGCCGACGACGAACATCCACTGCCAGTCGATCTTGGGAAGTTCCTTGATGAAGTACTCCATCTGGGCGACTCTTTCCTGCGAGAAAGCCTTTTCCACAAACCCCGCGCCTCTGACGAAGGTTGTGGAGGCCCCGAAGTACTTGCCCGCCACCCAGACCGAAAGGATGAGAAGGAGCCCCGTCAGCGCACCGGCAAGATAGGGATTCCAGCCCTT
>JAAYAK010000277.1 GCA_012719415.1 Syntrophorhabdus sp. | reverse complement strand
GTACTTGATCTCGTCATCGTCCACACTGTGGCCGCCGAGAAGGCTTACCCCGGCTTCCCTTATCTTGTCCGCTCCGCCACGGATGATCTCCTTGAGGATCGCTATGTCGAATCTCGTCGGCGAGAAGCAGACAAGATTGAGGGCAGTCTTCGGGACGGCTCCCATGGCATATATGTCGCTTAAGGCGTTCGCCGCGGCTATCTGCCCGAACCAGTATGGGTCATCCACGACAGGAGTGAAGAAGTCGACCGTCTGGACGAGGGCGATCTCGTCCGTCACCTTGTAGACGCCCGCGTCCTCAAAGCCTTCAATACCCACAATGACGTTTTCATCCACCGGGATATCTATCCCGCAGAGGATGTTCGCCAGGTCACCCGGACCTATCTTCGACGCTCACCCGCCGCCGCGGACAAACTTTGTCAGTTCCCTGTCCACTCGCCCTCCGTTCTGTACAGCACGGCCCCCTTCAGGGAAGGAGCATCTTCTTTGACCTTTTCCTGGGCCGCGGGGTCTCTTCCAGGGATATATGTCTTTCCTCTATCTTCTCGATCCCCGCGTAATAACAGCAATTCACACTCTTGTAATTGTTGTCGAAGACGCGCACCTTGCCGTCCTGAAAATCGACCCGGACGTAGCAGAAGCCGCCGGGCAGCTCCGACCGCCGCTCTTCGATAACGATCCCCATGCCCCACCGTGTATACCTCTTATGATACACCCGATCACCAACCTGGAGATACAGGGAGTAGTCCGCTATCATCGGCTAAGCATATCACAAATGAGGAGGGGGGACAATAATACAGGTGATGGGTGATAGGTTATGGGTTATGGGGAAAACATCCGGAGGAAAACTTCCTTTCTTCCTATTACCTATGACCCATTACCCATCACCAAAGAAAAACGGGGACCGTAGTCCCCGTTTTTTGTCTTATTCTTCTCTTACTGATGGTCGGCCCATTTGCCGTAACGCTCGCGGAGGATCCTGTGGAGGATCTTGCCGGCGCCTGATCTCGGCATCTCTTCGTCCTTGATGAAGACGATGTTCTTCGGGACCTTGAAGCCGGCGATCTTGCCCTTGCACCACGCGCCGACCTCTTTCGCGTCCATGGTCTTGCCCTCGTGGAGGACGATGACCGCCGTTACCTGTTCGCCCCACTTTTCGTGAGGTACGCCGATGACAGCCACGTCCTTAACATCCGGGTGGCCGCCCACGCAGTTCTCGACTTCCGACGGGAAGACGTTCTCGCCGCCGGAGATGATCATGTTGGCCTTTCTATCGACCAGTGTGTAGTAGCCCTCCTCATCCCTTAAGGCCATGTCGCCGGCGCTGAAGTACTGGCCCTTCATCGCTGCTTTGGTCTTTTCCGGGTCTTTCCAGTACTGCTCGAAGATCTGAGGGCTCCGTGAATAGAGTTCGCCAACTACATTCGGTTTGTCGATGAGGTTTCCGTCTTCATCATAGAGCTGAAGGATATCGGTACCAATAACCTCGCGGCCGATGGAGCCGAGTTTCGTCATCTGTTCGTGCGGTTTCAGGATGGTAACGATGCCTGCCTCAGTGGAGCCATAGGCTTCGTACAGCGCCGAGTTCGGGAACATCTTGAGGATGCCCTGCTTCGTGTCGCGCCGCGCCGGTGCCGAGGAGCACAGAAGCTTCTTGATGGCGTTGAGGTTGTATTTCGCCTTCACCTCGTCCGGGAGTGCCAGCATCATGATGTAGTGCGTCGGGACGAGGGAGGTGAAGGTGACGCCGAAATCCGCGAAGGTCTTGATGAGGT
>JAAYAK010000276.1 GCA_012719415.1 Syntrophorhabdus sp. | reverse complement strand
GTCTTTGTCGGAGCGTCGCTGTCCATCTCCGGGGCGGCCTTTCAGGCAATGTTCTTGAACCCTCTTGTCTCACCAGGCATCCTGGGCGTGCTCGCGGGAGCATCCTTCGGCGCCGCCCTCGGGATGATACTCTCAAAGAGCTGGTTCTTCGTACAGGCAAGCTGTTTTGTGTTCGGTTTTCTGGCCGTTATGGCGGCGGTTGGCGTTGCCCGCTTTTACAAGGGCAATTCGATCATCCTCCTGATTCTCGGCGGGGTAATAAGCGGTGCGCTTTTCACTTCCCTTTTGTCCATCGTGAAGTACCTCGCCGACCCTTACAATCAGCTTCCCGCGATAGTCTACTGGCTCATGGGCGGTCTCACCCTCGCCGATGCGGGCACCATCAGGGGAACCGCCATCCCCGTCGTTGCCGGTGTGGGCCTCATCATCTCCCTGTCGGGATACCTCAACGTCCTCAGCATGGGTGACGAGGAGGCGCGGGCCATGGGTGTTCCCGTCGAACGTATCCGGATCGTTCTCATCGTCATGGCCACGATGCTGAGCGCCATCACCGTCGTGCTCGCGGGAATGGTCGGCTGGGTCGGGCTCATAATCCCCCATATCTCGAGGATGATCGTCGGACCCGACAACCGCGTGCTCATCCCGGTAAGCGCCCTCGTCGGGGCACTGTACCTCGTGGCCGTCGACGACGTTTCGCGCCTTCTCTTCACAACGGAGATACCCCTGGGGATCATCACCTCCCTTGTGGGTATACCTTTCTTCGTCGTGGTCCTCAAGAGGGCCGGCAGGGGGTGGAGCTGATGGCGCTCATGGAGATACGGCACGTCACCTTCGCGTACAGGGAAAAACCGGTTCTGAAAGACGTCAGCGTGGAGATCGGCGAGGGAGAGGTCGTCACTCTCCTCGGGCCAAACGGGAGCGGGAAAAGCACCCTTCTCAAGGTTATCATCGGCCTTATCAGGCCGGGACAGGGCACCGTCCGGCTTGCCGGCCGGGATATCTCGTCCATCCCGCAGAAGGAACTGGCGAGGCAGATAGCCTACGTTCCCCAGTTCCACAAGGGCACCTTTCCCTACAGGGTCTCCGACGTCATCCTCATGGGCCGGATGCCCCACAAGAGGTTCTTCTTCCGGTACTCGCGGGAAGACATGGACATCGCACAGACTGTGATGGAGAGACTTTCCATCACGCATCTCGCCGAACGTCCCTACACGGAGATAAGCGGGGGTGAAAGGCAGCTCACCCTTATCGCGCGAGCGCTGGCACAGGGGGCGCACATCTTTGTCATGGACGAACCCGCAAGCGGCCTCGACTACGGCAATCAACTCAGACTGCTTGAACACATTGCGGCCCTGTCCAAGGAGGGGTACACCTTCATCAAATCGACCCACTCACCGGAACACGCCCTCTGGATAGCTGACCGCGCCGTCATGATCCGGAAGGGGGCGATCATCGCCGACGGGCACTGCGACAACGTCGTGAACAGCGAAACCCTGCTGCAGCTTTACAACACCAGGGTCAACGTCATCAGACTGAACGGGTCACTGCGCGTCTGCGTGCCCGAGATGCTTGAGGACAACGGCGCGCACGAAGGAACGGGGTACCGGCCCATGTCCGTCGAGGCCCGAACCCTGGGGAGGTGAGACAATGATCAGTTACGAGAAGGCGCTGGAGATGGTGCTCGACCACGTTCGCGTACTCAGGCCGGAAAGACGGGCCATCCTCGAAAGCGCTGGTCAGGTGGCGGCGCAGGATGTCCTTTCCGATATCGATCTGCCCCCGGCCGACATAGCGGGACCGGACGGGTATGCCGTCAGGTCCTCCGACCTCCTGACGGCGGGCAGGGATACCCCTGTCACCCTCAGCATCATCGGAACCACCCGAGCGGGACGGTCGACGAAAAGAACCGTCAGACCGGGAACCGCCATCCGGATCATGGCAGGTTCCCTGGTTCCCGAAGGAGCCGACTGCGTCGTCCCTTTTGAAGACACGGATGAGCCCGGGGACAAGAACGGGCCGAACCGGGAAAATCCGTCGACGGTCAATGTCTTCTCCGCCGCGGAGAGAGGGACCGGCATCCGCCGCGCGGGAAGCAACGTGAAGAAGGGGAC
>JAAYAK010000275.1 GCA_012719415.1 Syntrophorhabdus sp. | reverse complement strand
GCGGTGGGGATGCTGCTGAGGCAGCCCCTTATCGTCGCCTTCCTGGCGACGGGCATTCTCGCCGGTCCCGCCGGCCTTTCCCTTATCCAGAGCCACGGGCAGATAGAGCTCCTGGCACAGATCGGGATATCGCTCCTTCTCTTTGTCGTCGGACTCAGGCTCGATCTCACCCTTATCCGGACGACAGGCCCGGTGGCGCTCGCGACCGGTCTCGGCCAGGTGATCTTCACCAGTCTCTTCGGTTTCCTCATAACTCTCTGGCTCGGTTTTTCCCCTGTAGCCTCGCTCTATGTGGCCGTTGCCCTTACCTTCTCCAGCACCATCATCATCGTCAAGCTCCTTTCCGACAAGAAAGAGATCGACGCCCTTCACGGGAGGATTGCCGTCGGGTTCCTCATCGTGCAGGACATAGTGGCCATCCTGGCAATGATCATCCTGACGGCTGTGGGGAGCGGAGGCGCCTCGGACGGCGCGACGTTCTCGCGCATCGCCTTTACGGGGCTCAAAGGGATCGGTTTCCTCATCTGCATCGGATTGCTTATGAAATATGTCCTTCCCGGCCTGACGAAACGGCTCGCCTGGAACCAGGAATTGCTCCTTCTCTTTTCCATCACCTGGGCAGTCTTCCTGGGGGCGGCGGGAGACTATCTCGGTTTCAGCAAGGAGGTCGGCGCCTTCCTCGGCGGCGTTTCCCTCGCCTCGACGCAATACCGGGAGGCCATGGCGGCCCGTTTGGTCAGCCTCAGGGACTTTCTGCTCCTTTTCTTCTTCATCGATCTCGGCGCACGCCTTGATTTCAACACCGTGGGGCCCCAGATACCCAATGCGATCTATCTGTCTCTCTTCGTTCTCATCGGGAATCCCCTCGTCGTCATGGCCATCATGGGCGTCATGGGCTACCGGAGGCGCACCGGGTTCCTCGCCGGGCTTACCGTGGCACAGATCAGCGAGTTCTCCCTGATACTTGCCGCCCTCGGACTCAGCCTCGGGCATCTCAGCAAGGAAGCCATGAGCCTCGTCACCCTCGTCGGGGTCATCACCATCTGTCTGTCCACATACATGATCATATACTCGGGAACCCTCTACCGGTGGTTATCCAAACCGATGAAGGTCTTCGAGAAAAAACACCCCTACCGCGAACAACTGGACGCGGAGACCTGTGCCATACCCACCGTCGATTTTCTTCTCATCGGTCTTGGCAACTATGGAAGCGGACTTGCCCGGCACCTCATCAGGCGCGGGAAACGCCTTGCCGGGGTGGACTTCAACCCCCAGTCCCTCGCGGCATGGCGGTCGCAGGAGATACCCGTCATGTTCGGGGACGTGGGGGACCCCGAGTTCCTCGACAACCTGCCCCTCAATTGTTCCGCCTGGGTCGTGAGCACGGTTCGAGACAGGTCCCTCAACCTGACCCTGCTTCACCTCCTTCAGGAAAGAGACTACGAGGGCAGGATAGCCCTGACGGCCATGGACGAGGAGGAGGCCAGGGTCTATACCGCGAGAGGCGCCCACGTGGTGCTCCGGCCTTTCGATGACGCCTCCGAAGAAGCGGCCGACTCCCTGACGGAGGCGATGCACCTCCTTCCCGACGACATCGACTGGCCGCTGGCTGTCGAGGAGATACGCCTCAGGAAAGACTCCGTCATCGCGGGCCAGCTCATCAGGAACCTGGACCTCCGGGCCGTCACGGGCATATCCATCATCGCCGTCAGCAGGGCCGGAAAGGTCCATCTCGATCCGGACCCGAATTTCCAGCTCTTTCCCGGCGACCGCCTGGTGCTGATGGGAGAGCCGGGCGCGTTGAAGGACGCGGTGGAGATACTCGACGAGACAAAGGAAGATGAGTTCGGGCACGGCCCGGGGGGGTTCGCCACCGCCGAGGTCGAGGTCGACGACGCCTCGGCCCATGTCGGCCGCAGCCTGGCGGAGATGAAATTCCGCAAGGCCTACGGGGTTACGGTGATAGGCATCGTGCGGGACCATGAGCGCATACCCATGCCGCGGCCCGAGGAACGCCTCATGGCCTCGGACAGGCTGATCGTGATAGGGACACATGAATCCGTTGAAAAGATGAAAAAGCGGAAGATCTGAGGACTGATCGCGCCCGTGGCGGCGCGTTCTCTATCGACCGGTCGCCTCCCAATCGGACCTCACGAATCCCAATATCCGCTGCGCCCTTTCTGAATGGACATGGATGTCATTCCAGTTGGGAGTCGAAACGGTCTTCTGCATGAGGAAGCCGTCTTCTCCAAACCATTGCGGCAGGACCCCGCCGAAGAAGTATCCCCTGTCTCTGAGAAGGTCAGTGACCCGGCCGATCCATGGCCACGACAGCTTGAGGAATACCTGGACCACCTCCACCCCCTCACCAAGGACGCGCTTCTCTTCCCGCTCGAACTCCCCCAGGAGATCAGGTCCCGCGTCATTGACCGTTACGCGGGCAACGCGGGCCGAGTCATATACCTGTGTATCGATCCGGGTTCGTTCCGATACCGGGAGCCCATCCGCCGAAGGTGCGAAGGTACGTTTGTCGTCGAGGCCCGCATAGATGTACTCGAACCAGGGGGCATATGCCTCGGGAACATGGACGAGATGGGGATTCCTGACAACGGTTATGAACATGAGAACCGTCGCCACCCTGCCCGACGCGCTCTTCTCCTTCACGTACGCCGCCGCCGGCATGAGATCCACCTCGAGGGCCGTCTCGACGAAGGGCAGGTTCGCGAGAGCGGCTTTCTGGATGTACACGTGGTTACAGACGGGCTCGCCGAAAAAGACCTTGACGCCCTCGATGCCTGGTACGGTCCTGCCGACATACTGAAAGATCATGCCCATGATACCCGCGTTCCTGAAGGCGGGCGAGACGGCACCGTTGCCTTTCTCATAAACCCCTTTGTCCGGCGCCGCGCGGAACAGGGAACTGTACCCGACGACCTTTCTGTCCGCTGTCCGGACAACAACGGGTATCTGGTCACGCCTCTCACAAGCCTCGACAAGTCCCTCCGGGTCGTAAACGATCTTTGCGGGGTAGGCATCACCGTAGACCTCGGTGAAGAGGTCCGCCACCCCCTTCGCGTCTTCCGGCCTGAAAAGGCCGACGTTCAGCTTCTCCGCATCCATGGTCCCTCCTTTGCCATCCGTTACCCGCTGTCCGGTGTCGGGCCTTCTAGCCGACTATCTCATGGCGGCGGGCGAGCGCCTCCGTCTCGTCCCGGGCTATCTCCTCGAGACGTGCCGGATCGGCCGACAGGATCTCCCCCATCATCGTCACAAGATGCCGTGCCGTGAGTATCCTCGGCATGAAGACATAATCCGCCCCTTCAGCGTACATCTTGAGCGCCCTCTGGACGCTTTCCGCGGTAACGATGATCCGTGCCCCGGGATTCATTCTCCTGATATGACGGATGAAGGTGAGGTTGTCCGTACCGACGAGAATGCTGTCCGGCACCGTCGAGATGACAAGCCTTGCCTTCTCCAGACCAGCGTGATGGAGGGTATCGAGGTGGCCCACGTCACCGTATACAACCTTGATGCCGAGCGATCGGAGGGACGAGTGCACCTCGGGGTTGAAATCGACGACCATGATCCTGTTCTTCGTGTCTTCGGAGAGCACCCCGCCATCGGCCTCCACGATCTCGCTTATCAGCGAACTGGCGTTCCGGTGAAATCCCAGTATCATTATCTCCCGGCCGGCCTCTTCCCGCTCTTCCTCTTCATGAAAACCGATGTCTCTGAAGCCCACCCTGCCGAGGACGAAACCGAGGGCTTTCTGCAGGGCGTCGCTGTAGTTGATCATGTAGGTCGAGACAACGGAGGTTATGACAAAGACGAAGATGACCAGTGACATGACATCCTGTCCGATATGGCCGGCCCTCATTCCCAGAGCGGTTATGACCAGGGAGAACTCGCTGATCTGTGAAAGGTTGATGGACGTGAGAAGACTGACCCTGTTCCCGTTCCTGAGAGAATACAGGACGGGGTAGACGGCCAGGAACCGCGAAACGATCAGGAACGCCGATGCTATGCCCGCTGTTGCCAGAACCCCGGGGCTCCCCATGGGGTTCGGTATCTGCATCCCCAGGGCGACGAAGAAGAGGGTCACGAAGAAATCCCTGATGTTGATGACCCTCGCCATTACATCGAGGTTGTAGGGAAATGTCGAGATCGATATGCCCGCTATGAGGGCGCCCATTTCCAGGGACAGACCCAGATACCCGGCAAGACCGCATATGAAGAAACACCAGCCCAGGGACGCCACGAGGACAAGCTCGGGGGTCTTGGATACCTTCCTGAACAGGCGCGGAAGAAGATACTTGCTGAGCAGAAAGGCAAAAACGACAAGTACGCCCCCTTTGAGAAAGGAGAAGAGGATCATGAGGATCTCTGGGTTGGCGAGGTTGGGCTGGATGCCGAGGAGGATGATGGCCCAGATGTCCTGGAATACGAGGACGCCCAGCGTGATCCTTCCCGCCAGGGTGTCTATCTCGAACTTTCCGTACAGCAGCTTCACGACGATGGCCGTGCTGCTCAGGGCACAGCACGCGGCAAGGTAGACGAGGTCATATCTCCCGCCACCGACGGTAAAACCAAGAAGATAGAAGAAGCCGAGTCCAAGCAGAACGCACAGGATGAACTGAAAGAGACCCGTGACAACGAGAGACCTGCCCGACTCCTTCAGCTTCTTGATGTCGATCTCAAGCCCTATGAGGAAAAGGAGCAGGATGAGGCCGATGTGGGATATGGTCTCGATATCGCTTGCGTCGGTGACCAGTCCTAGACCGATGTTGGGACCGATCAGAACGCCGGCGGCTATGTAAGCGAGCAGAAGGGGCTGGCGCATCATGTGGCCCAGGAAGGACATTACGGTCGCGGCGATTATGGCTATGCCGACACTGGTGACAAGACCGCCGCCGCCATCACCGGAGGCCAAAAGGGGCTTCGAAAAGAGAACGAAAGAAGCCGACAGCACGGCCACGCGGCATGCCAGCCTCACGGGATATGTCCTAGTTGTTCGCAATGTGCTCGTTCAGCCCTTTTACATCTCTTCTGTAGGCCTGTAGCAAGACCTCGAACTTCCGGGACCTCATGATGCCTCTGCAGGCGAATACGGCCGCCGAGAAGGCAAGATAGAAGTACCCGAAGACGCACTGCGCCAGGGAGCACACCTTCCCCAACCTGGAGACGGCCACTATGTCCCCGTAGCCCACGGTGGTCTGCGTCGTCGCGCTGAAATAGTAGCAGTCAAGGTACGTTATGGGAACATTGCGTCCCGCGTCCGGCATGCTGTGCCCGATGGCCGGGACCCCTTCAAGGAACGGCAGCACCACGCAGTACAGACCGGAAAACAGAATGGAGACCGCTATGAAGAACAATACGATATAGCACAGGCTCCTGTCGTTGTTAATAATGGCCATGAAAAATCTCGCCATGATCCACCTCGCTCCTTTTCTGATCACGGGCACGTCGCCAGCGTCCGCCTCCCCACGACGCGGACCATGGCGCCCATCTACGCTAGGCTATCAGGAACGCGGGCATTTTTCAAGGACAATGCCCCGCCCTTCAGCCATCGGTATCGATGCGGTCTTTGTAGTTGCTTTTTCGTTATATCTTCTGTTATATAACGCCAAGAGACGCGCTCAATTCGGCAGTGAGTTGGAGAAAAAAGGACTATGATGATGTCGTTCGAAGACTGAAGGGCTGAGAAAGCGTTGTGTACCCTCCAGTGTCTTCCCCCGGCATAGCCGTTTCATAATCCAGCGGCCGTTCATCGCTGGACCTCCGATACCCCCCTGCTCACCCCTGTTGACATCCTACTTGAGCAGGGGGGTTAACCTACTGCTATCATGAAAAGGTCTCAGACACCTTCGCGGCGGGCCTGCCGTATCCAGATCTTCAGGGCATCGCTTCCCATCTTTGTCTTGACGTGAAAGCCTGGCGGGAATACTATTTCTCCGATGTCATTCCTTCTCCACATCATAAAGGTCGGCAGCACCCATCCCGCCATAGCCGCCAGGTTCGGTGATTTTGAAAGTTGGATCGCAGACGGGCTGCGGCTGGCGACGGTGGAGGTCCGTGTCGTCAACGCCGAAGCTGGCGCCGAACTACCCCATCCGGCAAAGTCTGCCGGGATCATTGTCACAGGGTCTCATTCAATGATAACCGATGATCCCCCGTGGAGCCTGACAGTGGAGAAGTGGATACCCTCTGTCATCCGGGCCGGCATTCCCTTACTGGGGATCTGTTACGGTCACCAGCTTCTCGCCAGGGCCGCGGGCGGCGAGGCCGGCTATCATCCTGCCGGGAAGGAATTCGGCACTGTCCCCGTACACCTGCTTCCCTCCTGCGCCAACGATCCGCTGTTCGCGTCCCTTCCCGAGACCTTCCCCGTCCACGCCACCCATTCCCAGTCAGTCCTTCGCCTCCCCCCGGGGGCCATCCGGCTCGCGGGCAACTCGCATGAACCTAACCACGCCTTCAGGCTCCACAACGCCTGGGGAGTGCAGTTCCACCCGGAATATACGGCTGATATCATGAGATCATACATAACCGGGGACGCCCGGGACCTCGAAGCGACAGGCGTGAACGTGACGGACCTCTTGGCGGCAGTTGTCGAAACCCCTCATGCGGCCCGCGTCCTGACCAACTTCGCCCGCCTCATCGAAGCACGGCAAGAGCGGTAGCTGAAGCCCCAGAAAAGACTTTATCTCTCGCCCGCTTCGCTCGAGGTCGCTGAGATCGCAAAGAGAGACAAAAAGAGAGAAAAGACTGCCGCCGGATCTCGGAGCCTCCCAAGATCCGGCGGCCTTCTCGTCCCGCCGTGCCGGCGGGAGAGAAAGAAATAGTGTTTTTCCTTATCCTGAAAAAGTCATCTCCTCTCATTCCCCCCGTAGTCATAGGTCCTCTATGTCCTATAGGTCCCATACTACTTAACCCCCCCACACCTTCTTATCCTGCCCCCTCAGACTCCCATCTGGAGTCAAAAGTCTCTTTTTCCCTCCCGTCGCAGACGGGATGCAAATACGGCCAGATCCTGGCGGGAGCCGGGGTCTGGCCGCGTCTCTTCTCTGCGTGCTTTCTCTATAACCTCTGCGCCCTCGAGCAAGGCCCAACGGGCCGAGCGGGCGTGAGATGCAGTCTCTTCGTCCCCTCGTCTCTAGAAAACCGCCTGGCTTATGGTGCTCATGGCCACCTTGGCGGGGGTGGCGAGGTCGAAGCGTCGTATCACCTCGTCGCCTATTATCCGGGCCGCCTCTTCGTACCTCACGCGGTCCGTGTTGATGACGATGTCGTAAAGGAGCGCGTCGTCGATGTCGGCGTCGAAGTTGTCCCTCAGGTACCGCTTGCGGCCCTGGTCTTTCTTCTTTATATAATTGGTCGCCGTCTTGAGATCATAACCGAAGACCTCCCGCGCCCGCTCGACCCTCCTCTCGAAGGACCCGACAAGGCGCACATGGAAGACATTCGGCAGGTCACGCGTGACCATGTTGGCTCCCCTGCCAACAAGGATGCAGTTCCCTATCTGGGCAAGGCGCAATATTGTTGCGTTGGTGCGCTCCACAAGGGTCCATGTGCTGGGATGGAGTCCGATGAACTCCTCGACCGCGTCGGATATCGTGCCTTTGTGGTCCTCCTTCATGTACTCCCCGACACGTCCCTTGAGGTTGAAGACCTCGAGCACCTTCGTAACGAGCTTCTGGTCGAAGATCGTCCATTCCTCGTGGTCGGGGACCTTCGCTCTCAGGTAACCCGCCAGTTGCGAGGAAACCGTCAGACCACCCGCCCCTTCAGCTCGTGAGATGGTTATGGCAGGTTTTGAGGGTTCTCCCGAAAGCCTCTTTCCTTTCTGACCAAAATGACGTTCGATGTAAGATTCACACTTATCAGAGGTTATGTTCTCCCACATATGAGACCCTCCTTAGCTTAAGTGCTCGTTGCTGCCCATACGCCACCGGGCATCCCGATTGCCGCCCTTGTTTTACGTATAGCCCACGACCCTGTATTTGTCAACTTGCGGGGGGAAGACCGTTCGGCTGAGGGAGTGTCTCGTCCGCGAGAATGATGCCGGACCCCTGGCTCCAGATGAGCCAGACCTCTTCGTTCAGTTCGTAAGGCATTACCATCCCTTCGATGAAGAGGTAGTTGAGGACCCGAACGTCCAGAACACCGCCTCCATTAAGGCGGATCGAATAGCGTGTCACGTCGCCGAAGAACATGCTCTTCTCGATGACCCCCTTTATCCCGTTCTCGTAAGTCTCGGGTTCGAGGAGGCTGACGCGGATCTGTTCCGGGCGCACCCCGTAAAGGACGTTGCGGCCCGCTTGAAACAGATGGCGGCCCCTGCGGCGGACCGGCCAGTGCCCGAAGAGCTCGATCTCGCATTCTTCCGTTGTGGAAGCTGTCACGCGCCCCTCGAAAAAGTTGATGTCTCCGACGAAATCGGCGGTGAACTGCGTTGCGGGGTTATAGTACACATCGCCGGGGAAACCATATTGTTCAATGTGCCCGTTGTTCATGATGGCGACGCGATCGGCCAGTTCGAAGGCCTCCTGCTGGTCATGGGTTACCATCATCGTGGTAACACCGATCTCTTTCAGGATGCTCTTCAGTGATTGGCGGAGCTGAATGCGGGTCTTGGTGTCCACGGCCCCCAGGGGTTCGTCGAGCAGCAGCACCGGCGGTTCGTAGGCAAGTGCACGAGCCAGCGCCACTCTTTGCTGCTGCCCCCCCGACAACTGCGACGAGTACCGGGAACCCAGCCCGGGCAGACCTACCAGCTCGAGCAGATGCTCGCTGCGTGCCTTCCGCTCCCGGACGGCGACCTTTCTGATCTTCATGCCGAATTCGATGTTCTCGGCGATGGTCATATTGGGAAAGATCGAATAGTTCTGAAAGACAAACCCGAGACCGCGCCTCTGGGGAGGAAGGTGGGTAATATCGACACCGCTCAGCATGATCCGTCCCTCATCGGGCAGTATGAGACCTGCCACCAGGCGCAGAATGGTGCTCTTCCCGCTGCCGCTGGATCCAAGGAGAACAACGAGTTCCCCATCGTTAACATCCAGCGAGACCCGATCGACAACGGTGTGATCTCCGTACCTCTTGCTGATCTGATCGATAAGAATTGACATTATTTACCTCGCTGAGCCCCTTTCCTGCCCGTTCGCGCGGCGAGAAAAAGGATAAGGGAGAAGAGCCCGAAGGAAAGGATGGCAAGGACGGCCGCAACTGAATTGGCCGCCTGAATGTTGCCGCTCTCGAACTGGGAGAAGATGTACAACGGGGCAGTCTGTGTCCGCAGTCTCAGGTTCCCCGATACCATGACCGTTGCCCCGAACTCACCCAGGGAGTGGGCAAAGGTCAGCAGGGCACCCGTGAGCAGGCCGCCCTTGAGCGCCGGAAACACAACGTGCAGAAAAGCCTGCCACCGGCTGGCGCCCATGGTGTACGCGGCCTCTTCGTACGTCGTCTCCAGATCGTCCAGCAGGGGCTTGATGGTTCCCAGCATGTAGGGAAACGTGACAAACACGTGCGCCAGCAGGACACCCACGGGGGTGAACATGGGCTGTATCCCCAGGGGCTCCAGCACCTGTCCGAAGAGTCCGATAGGCCCCCAGAGCAACAGCAGGGATGTGCCGACGACAACGTTGGGTATGGCGACAGGCAGATTCAGTATGATCCCCAGCTGTTCGCGCCCGGGGAAGCGGGTCTTGCTGAGGACCCAGGCCGCGTAGGTGCCGAGCACGGTGTTGATCACCGCAGTGGCGAAGGCCACGATCAGGCTGAAGCGCAGGGCGAAAAGCACATCCGTCGTGATGAGGGAAGCCCCAAGATTGCCAGGGCCTCCCCGCGTGGCATAGATAAAGACCGATGCCAGGGGCAGGAGCAACAGGGGAAGCAGGACCAGCACCAGAAAGCCCGCGGGGAGTATGTGTGAGATCTTCTTGTAGAACGCCTTGCCCTGGTTCATGGCTTCAACTCCTTAAGGACCCCATTCTTCCACATTTCATCGATGATGGTGACCTTCGCCTTCCGCCAGCCTCCGAAATCGTCGATGAAGAAGGGGTCGTGGATATGTCCGAACTGCGGGTTGAGTGAATTCAACCTCTCATCGACGCTGCGAAACCCGCTCCTTACAAAGATGCGCTGCGCTTCCTCGCTCCAGAGGAAATCAACGAAGGCGCCGACGAGTTCCCTTTGTTTTTCCGAAACACGCTGATCAATGACGACCACCGTGTGTTCGCTCAGGATCGTGCTTCGGGGGTAAACGATCTCAAAGCGTGACGAGCCGCGGGAGCGGCTCCATATGGCGTCCTGTTCATAGGTGATGAGGGCGTCGCCAAAACCGCTGTCGAACTGGGTCCTGGCCGCCCTGCCGCTGCCTGCCTGGACCGCCACGTTTCTCCAGATGCCAAGCAGCATGGCCCTCCCCGCGTCGGGGTCCGAACCGGTTCGTCTCACGGCAGCACCATATTCGGCCACGATGGCCCAGTTGGCGGCCCCCGATGTCAACGGGTCCGTGTGGACGATGCGTATCCCGGGCCGGGTGAGGTCCGGGAAATCGTATATTCCCTTCGGATTGCCCGGTCGTACCTGTATTATGAAGGGGGTGCGGTTCATCACGCCCTTATGCGGCAGCCTCTTCCAGGTGTCGCCGCGAACAACACCTGCCTTGTGAAGGCGCTGGGCGTCGAGCTCCGTCGAGAGGATGGCTACCTCCGCGGGAACCCCCATGATCAACTGGTTCGTCACGGTACCCGACCCGCCGAAGGAGCTGATGAGTTCCACCCTCTGCCCCGTCTGCTCGAACCACCTCTTCTGGAAAGCCGGGAATATCCCCTTCGTGATCACAGGTTCAAGGATGGAAAAACCGTAGAGCACGATCGTCCTGGGACGTCTGTCCTTCTGCGAAGGCAGCCAGGGCCAGATCGTCCACAAGCATACCGCGAGGACCACGCAGACGATTGTTATTCTCAGGACCCACCGAAAGAGAGGACGACCAGACATAGGAGGTTTATCGTTTTTGACCTCATTAAACTTTCATTGC
>JAAYAK010000274.1 GCA_012719415.1 Syntrophorhabdus sp. | reverse complement strand
GTCATTCAGTAAATCCAGATATAACCGTGTACGGTCCACGGCCTCCCCTGTACTCATTTACTGCATTACAGCACGCTGTACATATTGCGTTTTTCCCCACTTAACAAAATCCTCCGTTTTGTAAAGTAAGCGTGCGGATGCAGGACTGACGGGCGCTCATGAGGGGTATGGTCTGGAGGAGGGTCGAAAACCCCTGAAATTAAACATTTCGTAGAAGAAATGTAAAGGGGGGAAATGGGCGTTAATGCTGTAATGTAGTACTGCTGCCATGAAGTAAGACCTTACGGCAGTAACAGCGGGGTTAATGAGGAGGCCTCGTTATTGCGCGACTTAACTACATCTCGGAGCAAAGGAGGCATTTGTAGTTAATCTGTAGTTATGGTTTTGTTCCCGCTGACGTTCTTTGTATACGATTTTATATTAATTGCTTGCCAGAGTATTTACGCAGCTATACAATACATCCATGAAACGACGTCTCGGGAAGATGGAAATGCAGTTCCTCGCATACACGCAGATGAGAAAGCTCACAACAGTCCGAACCGGCGATATGCAAGAAGCCCTGGCCGTATCTCCCTCCCAGGAACGCGAGCTCCTCAGCCGCCTGTCGAGGGCCGGTGTGATCGCACGGGTGCGGAGAGGCCTTTACCTGGTGCCGGACTATCTCCCGCCCGGCGGGGAGTGGACGCCTGACGAGGCCACCGCACTGAACACGCTTATGAAGGAAACAGGTGGAAAGTACCAGATCTGTGGTCTCAACGCCTTCAACCGCTACGGTTACGATGAGCAAGTGCCCACACGGGTCTATGTGTACAACGACAGGATCTCAGGGGAGAGGACAATTGGCGTCATTACGCTCAATCTCATAAAGGTCGATCGGAAACGGCTCGGGGACACGGAAAGGGTCCGGACCTGGGACGGACAGACCGTCTTCTATTCCTCGCGCGCACGCACCCTCCTGGACGCCGTCTACGACTGGTCGCGCTTTGGCACCCTGCCCCGGGCATACAAATGGATCCGTGACGACCTGCGTGCCGGCCGGGTGGCACCTGACAAGCTTGTTGATGCCACACTCAAATTCGGGGACGTCAGCACGATCCGGCGCATGGGGGTCCTGCTCGAGGGCGAAGGGGTGGATGAAGGGCTGTTGGAGAGGCTCGAGAAACCTTTGAAACCCACGTCGGCGACGATCCCGTTCGTTCCGGGGAAACCGAAGAGAGGAAGACTGAACAAAAGATGGGGAGTAGTGATCAATAGATAGTCACCAATATTGTATTTGCGACTATCTATTGACTTGGCGATGAAAAGGATCCCCCACCGCGGCCTCTATTCATCCTAGGGTCTTTGACCCTGCCTTACACCCCTCCCCCACCCGACCCGTGTGACACATCGATTCCGCCCCTTTGCCGACCGTCCATCACGGACACCGTGTGGGACAGGCGGGCATCAGGCCTGTTTGCAGTATGCCTCCATGACCAACTCCGGGTGGTGCTCGCGGAAGAGGTCGAGGATCTCTTCGCGGGCAGGGTTGTCTTTGGGAAGGGACATCGTTCTATCCAGGGGCGTGACGCCACCAGCCCAGTTTCTCATGGTTGGGTCCGCCCCGTGGTTCAGGAGGAGCCGGACGATGTCGGGACGACCGTTCTCACATGCCCAGTGGAGGGGGGTGTAGTTGTCGGTATCGTCGTAGTCATCGTAACCCTCGAGATGCCGCGCGTTCGGGTCGGCGCCGGCCTCCAGCAGGCCTTTGATGAAGTCGATGTCACCATCCAGGCACGCAAAGTACACAGGAGGTGTCGGGTCAGAAAAATACCTCTGATCGGGATTGCCCACCTCCCCGCCGCGGGAGAGGAGGAGACGGGCGATGTCGGGATAACCATTGAAGCACGCCAGGTAGAGGGGGGTGTTGCCTTCATTGTCCCTCACGTTCACATCCGCTCCCTTTTCGATGAGGAGGCGTACAGCGTCGATGTGGCCCTCCGCGCACGCACAGTGCAGCGGGGTGGTGCCACCCTCGGTTTTTGCATTGACCTTCGCCCCTTTTTCCAGGAGAAGGCGGACGATGTCGGCGTGGCCCAGAAGAAAGTGGAGGGGGGTGTTGCCGGCCCTGCTACGCGCGTTCACATACGCCCCGTGGTCCAGGAGGAGCCGGACGATATCGTGGGACCCCGCCAGGTACAGCGGCGTTTGTTTATTCTCGTCCCTCGCGTTCACCTTGGCCCCGTGGTCCAGCAGCAGCCGGACGATATCGGTGAGCCCCTTCAGACACGCCTTGTGGAGCGGTGTGCCAGTGCTTATCTTCGCGTTCACATCTGCCCCGGCCGCGATGAGGCGGGGGGCGTCCTCGACGTCAAGAATAATCTGATAAGGATCCACGGCGATGTTCTTTCTCATATTGATTACCTCCTGCTGTGTTGTTGTGTGTGGAATCTGCTAGGCATCACCTTGCTCCTGCGTGCAGTACGCCTCCATGACGAGCTCGGGATGATGCTCGCAGTACCACTCGAGCGTCTTCTCCCGCACGCGCATGGGATCATCGGGCGGGAGCCTGAGGACACTCTCGAGTGTGGTCTCCGGGGCGTACTGGCGGAACAACTCGAGGAACTCATTCACAGTCCACGGGCTGCTCCGGTAATCTCCCGAGCCGCACATCTCGAAAGGGGTCCGGCCGTAGTCCGTCTCCCGCGCATTCGGATCCGCCCCGTGGTCCAGGAGGAACCGCGCGATCTCGACGCGACCGTACCAGCACGCCCAGTGGAGGGATGTGTGGCCGCCCCTGTCCCTCGCGTTCACGTCCGCGCCGGCCTCGAGGAGCTCGAGAAAGCGGCTCTCGGGTCGCTTCAGCCTGACCGCGCGCTCCAATCCTTTCTGCGCCTGCCATTTGTTCAAACCGCTGTCCTCCTCTGTGCCCGGTACCTTTCCTGGTACATCCCGGGGAGATCTATCGGCGGTTTCACGTTCCCGTCGAGGCTCCCCCGGAAAAGCGTGATAAGCAGGGACATGCGGTTGAAGGCCTCCTTGTCCTTTTTGGGATCGAAGGCGAACCAGACAACCTCCATGGCGTCATTGAAGTCGGGGGTCTTCGAGAGGGTCGCGAGGGAGTCCAGGGCGTCGGTGATGGTGTGGGTCTGCTGCATCATCGCCCGCCGGGTCATGCCGTCACCTCCAGCAGGGCGTTGACCTCCTCCAGGCGGGCCATCAGTTTGTCCCGCTCGGCGATGAGGTCATCGCGGGTGATTGTGGTAGCTTCGTCCTCGATTGAATAAAACCTCGTGTCTTCCTCGGTTTGCTCCTCAATCAATTCCTTCGCGCGACCGGCGGGGAAATCCCGGACCAGGACCACGGTGCCGGCTTCGACGGTTGTTTCCCAGTTTTTCCTGCTGCCGCCGGAATCAAAGCCCCCCTCCAGGAGGATAATGCCGTGGCCCAGTCTCGCGGGGGGGATACCCTCGCGAACCCCGGCAATTTTCCTGCCATGGACAAAGAAGGCCCCGCAATTAACATAAGTAGCTCTCCGCCATTCAATGCGAAGCGTGACCGTCTCGCTCGTCACACCATCACTCCCGTAAACGTCTTTGCAAAGGTCGCGGATCCGCTGCTCGTCACGGACATCGAACACCCAGTGGGGAGCTTGCCATTTGCCGCGGTACGCTTTTGCTTTCTGAACAAATATGCTATTATACTCTGCTTTTACTATCACTGCGCTTCCTGTATTTTCAATCGTTATGCTCATTGTACGCCCTTCCTTTCCGCGCGGGCCATGTATTCCTCCAGTGCCTCCAGGATCAACGCCCGCATTGTTGTTTCCCGCTTTGCCGCCTCGATCTTGAGTGTCAGGTGGAGGTCCGCGGGGAGGTGGAGTATAAAGGCTTTGCCTTTATCCTTATCCTTGTCTCTATCGTTTT
>JAAYAK010000273.1 GCA_012719415.1 Syntrophorhabdus sp. | reverse complement strand
TTGTTTACTGCTATGAAGAATTCCCGCATCATGATGACCCAGTAGTACTGGCCTTTCGGGGTGAGGGTCAGGGTGGGGCCGGATTTGAGGAGGGCGCCTGTGAGGCGGAAGAAGGTTATTTCGGGGAGAAGGTAGTGATGGGCGTTGACACCGTGCTTCTTCGAGAGCTCCCCGAGGTCGAGGGTGATGCCGAAGAGCTTCATGAGGAAATCGTAGAGCAGACGTTCTCTCGTGCCGCAGTCCTTCCGGGCGGCGACGGGGAACTCTCCGCGTTCGAGGCGGTTGACGTACTCGGGGATGTCGAAGGTGTTCGAGTAGACACTGCCGCCCAGGTAGCCGATGGAGCCGCTCCCCAGGCCGGCGTATTCGTCGTAGTTGACGACGTACTCGTCGATCATCACGTCGCCCCGCGAGAAGCACCAGGCCGTGCTGGGGCGGTAGTCGTCGTGGAGCATCTCCGTGATCTTCCTGTAGAGGTCCTGGCCGCGGTCGTAGTCCACGCGGCCCAGCTTCCTGCCCATGAGCTTTTCCGTGGAGGTCGAGACCATGAGGGGATAGAACGTCACCTGGTCCACGGCGATATCCATGAGAACATCGAGATCGTGCTCCAGCATCTCCACGGTCTGGGTGGGGAAATTGAAGATCATGTCCACGTTGAGGGTATCGAAGCGGCCCATCGTCTCCTTGAGCCTTTGCGCGATCTCATCTCCGCTGCCGTACTTGTGATAGCGCTCGACGGCCTTCAGGAGACCGTCATCGAAGGTCTGGACACCAACGGAAAGACGGTTGACCCCCACGTCCTTCAGCTGTGCCAGGTTGACTTCCGTGAGATGGTTGGGGTTCGTCTCGACGGAAACCTCCCCGATGTGGAACATGCCTCTTGCCAGCATCAGCGTCTCCGACAGTTCGTCGATGAGGACCGTCGGCGTGCCGCCTCCGACATAGACAGCGCTGAAATCGTACCCGAGGTCGCGATACATCCCCATCTCTTTGCGTAGTGCCTTAAAATAGGCCCGCGCGATGTCCTCCCTGTAGACGACGCGGTTGAAGGAACAATAGGGACACAGCTCCTCGCAGAAAGGCACGTGAAGATAAAGGAGCCTCGGGATCGCGTCGGAGGGCCGCGGGACCTCGTAGGATTCGCCCGGCGTGAAGCGCAGATAGTCAGCGTTCTTCTTCCGGGCAACGTTGCATATGAGCTTTTCGATCAGCATGTCGAATTCAGGGCTAAAGGGGCAGGAAGCAGGGGTTGCCTGCCTCTTCACGTGACTTAGTTTAAAGTTCACAACAGCGAAAAATCAAGCACATATTCCGGGCTTCCCGAAATAACTTGACATGCCCGGGAAAGGTCGTTAAAACATGACATATTTTATGAAGAGAATGCTTCCGTTCACAGTCGTCGCCCTCTTCCTTTCCGGCACCATTCTCGGCTGCTCTCTGGACGCCCTTGTTTCCCCGGATTACGGCAACAAGGAATATCCCACGACGGACCTGCCCGATCTGAGGAAAAAACCGAAACAGCAGGAAACGGCTGCCGAGCCGAACCAGCGCGTCACCGCTCCCGACGAAGAAGCAAAGCTGGGGCCAACGCCCAGATCGGCCACACAGACCGTTCGCGACGAGACCATCGACGGCCGGGGCGCTCCCACCGGTCCGGGTGCGACGGCTTCGCTCCTCAAGGTCAGGACGGGTTCGCGCACCATCTTCACGGGGACCGTCTCCGGCGTCGATTATGTCGGGAAGACGATATCCGTGAAGAGCGCGGGCAAGAACCTGACATTCGACCTTGCCAACCCTGTCGTGCGGGGCTACAAGCACACGGGAGAGATACAGATCGGGGACACTGTCACCGTAGGATACATAAAGAACGGCATCGGCATAGTCAAGGGGGAGAACTTCCACCAGGACCTCCTGGACCAGACCGCCCCCGACGAGTCGACCTCGTCCCAGAAGGGCAAACGGTCCAAGCGGACGGCGTCGAAGCAATCCTCCAACAACCGCGCCGTCCCCGTCCGCGTCAAGTACAAGGTGAACACGCTTTCCTTCAACGACGTGGACAACAACAAGGATGGCAGGATCTCCCCCATCGAGCTGGGTACCGTCCTGCCCTCTGTCACGATGCAGGACTTCAAGAAATACGACCGCAACGGCGACGGCAACCTGAGCGAAGCGGAATACAGGGATGTCAGGAAGAGATAAAGGAAACAGGTAGCAGGTGATAGGTTATAGGCTATGGGGAAAAGCGAAAGGCCTTTCCTTTTTCTCTTCCAGACCTATTGCCCATTACCCATTACCTGTGACCCGGTTTCACTTGAAGTGTTTTTTGAAGGTTTTTTCCAGGGTTTGCCTCACGTCCTCTCGGAAGCCTTCGTAGCTTTTCAGGAATTTCTTCCCCTCAGGGGTTATGCTGGAGCCGCCGCCGGAGACGCCCCCTACCTTTCTGTCAAGGAGTGCGAAACCCAGCCTCGCCTCTATCGCCTGAAGCATCAGCCACGCCTTCCGGTAGGACATGTTGAGGTCCATGGCCGCTTTGTGGAGGGATCCCGTCTCTTCGACCCTCTTGAGCACCTGGTAAGGGCCCTCGCCAAAGGCCTTTCCGTTATTGTCTATCCATACCTTGTAACCCACTTTCATGTGAAAGCCCCCTTGATCGAACAACAAGCCAATTATAGATAACACCAGTAATCCTGTCAAGTTACAATATTCACTCCTGCACATTCCCCCGCCGGACACCGGTGTTCACAATGGACAACAATGGCTTCCGTCACAACTGCCCTGTAATTACACTCAGATAGAGGAATAGATGCCCAAAACGGACACAATATCGAACCGCAAGGTAAAATTGGGCTTGACTTGTCTTTATATCCGATGCTATATAACGTGCGTTATATTCACATATATATAAGGAGGTTTGTCACATGGTTCCTTGCCCCCGATCTATTCTCTTTCTGCTTCTCATTGCGGCATTCGCCATGGTATTCGCTCCCGCCGCCGGAGCGCAGGACAAAACGAAGGACGACGTGTTCACCCTTGGGGAGATCGAGGTGAAGGACCAATCCGAGGTGAACAGAAATGTGACGGTCGAAAAGATCTACCAGGAAGATATGCGTGACTACAACAAGAACACTGTCGGCCAGGCGGTCAACATGCTGCCCGGCGTCACGTTGACAAAGAACACCCGGAACGAACAGATGGTGTATATACGGGGTTTTGATATGAGACGCGTTCCCATCTATCTCGACGGCATTCCGATCT
>JAAYAK010000272.1 GCA_012719415.1 Syntrophorhabdus sp. | reverse complement strand
GCTTGTCGCATATACGGAGAGGTCGGTCGCGATGGCGATAAAGACGGTGCGTCCGTCTCTGACGAGACAGCGTTGAACAGGATGGGAGATTCTATTATAGAAAAGGGCGGTTACTTCTCAGGAATCGGTTTCTTTGGAGCGTCCCCGATATCCGCGATATCCGCATATCGAGTGTTGAGCGTATACGCAGGCGGTCAATAGCAGCGAGAGAGACAGCCACAAACACCAGACTGATTCCCGTATCACACGCTCTCTCACCTTCAAGGCATTCCGGGCATTGCTCAAGTCTGACCTGTTCGTCTATCTTCCCGTTCCGATTGCTTCTGCCGTGCAGTCAATGTTCCGTTGCGTTAGTCTTTTTAAACCGTCTTCCCGGAACAAGAACCCTCATATTCTCTATAGAAAAATCTACTGTTTTATATTATAGTTCAATTCGAAAGGCTCACTTTTCTGCACAATAAAAGTAGTATCCTTGATGAACGGTTCTTGCCTGCCCGCTGCCATGCCGGGACGGGAACCATCTCGACGTCGCGGCGCCAGCGTTAGGCGGTTCGACGTATGGGCGGTAGCTTACACTTTAAATTAGGAGGTAACTGGCAATGGTGCTCCTGAAAAGAGGTTTGGTTGCTTTGCTTTGTGCGGTAATTTTTCTTCCTGCCTTCGTGGGTTGCAGGACTACAGGATCTCCTGTATATCAGGCCACGGCGAACGCCGTTTACCTGAAGAACAACATCCACGTCCAACACCATGATAAGTCCGGCGAATATCGTGCATCCTATGCAAATTGGACAAACCCCGGAAAGGGACATATCGTGATACCCGTCAACACCCTCGTGACGATGGGAGATTTCAGAAGGGGTATGACCATTATTGTCCAGAATACCGGGAAGGAGATATTGTTCGAGTTGGATGAAAGTAGTGTCAAAATGAGCCCCGAACAGTATTTCAAGCTGATCACCTCCGCTGAGCCGACGAAGCTGGATCGCTTTTCAGCCGTCGATCAAAAGGGGATAAAGGAAGGAAGGGCCTATAATGGCATGACAAAAGACGGGATCAGGATAGCCCTTGGGTACCCGGCGCCACACAGGACCCCCTCGCTTGGTGACAACACCTGGTACTATTGGACAAACCGCTTCCGTGCTATACCCATAGAGTTCAATGCCGCCGGCAACGTAGTGAATGCCGGACGGTGATGCCGGAGAAACGCAATGGGATCAAGACCGATAGCCCTCGTAACAGGGGGCAGCAAGGGAATCGGGGCCGCGATTGCAGTGACTCTGGCACGGGACGGATTCGATATCTGGCTGAACTATCGTACCGATCATGATGGGGCTCGATCCGTCGCTGAAAAGGTCAGTGAACAGGGAGGGGGCTGCAGACTCCTGTGCTTTGATGTTGCTGAGGCAGCCGGAGTGGCCGTCGCCCTGGAGCCTCTCCTTGAAAAGGAGATTCCTTATGCCCTCATCAACAACGCAGGGTTGAACAAAGACGCGCTTCTTGCCTGGATGACCAATGCCGAATGGAACGATGTTCTCTCGACAAGTCTCGACGGGTTTTTCTTCGTCACAAAAGCGGTTGTGACCGGCATGCTGAGGAAAAGAAAGGGACGCATCGTAAATATCGTATCGACATCGGGCCAGAGCGGCGTAGGGGGGCAGGTCAACTATTCCGCGGCGAAGGCCGGATTGATCGGAGCGACAAAGTCACTGGCAGTGGAGATCGCCAGGAGGAACATCCTTGTGAACGCCGTCTCACCGGGTTTCATAGAGACGGAGATGACAAGAGCCCTGCCAAGAGAACAGATACTCGCTTCGATTCCGCTCGGTCGCCTGGGCAGCCCCATGGAGGTGGCAGAGGTGGTCAGTTTCCTCTGCTCCGACCGAGCCTCTTACATCACCGGACAGGTAATATCCGTGAATGGCGGGATTTACAGGTGAAAACACCGGCGAAAACCGTTCATGGAGGAAGCCTCGAACAGTGTTCTTTTCCCTGGGCAGTCGATCATCCCACAGTGAACGCCCTGTGCTTCGATATCGACGACCTTGCCTATAATCTGGACATTCGCGCCGGAAAGAGAGGTTCTCACCACTATCTTGTGGAAAAGGAGACTTATTGCCTCCTCGAATTCCTTGAAGCTCTCAGAATCACCTCGACAATGTTCGTGCCGGGCCATGTAGCCGAACGTTTTCCGTCCCTCGTCAAGTCTATTGCAGATGCCGGCCATGAGATCGCGGCCCACGGCTACAGCCACAGAGGATCGGATCTTCTGCACCGCAAGAGATTCCGGGAGGACGCGCGAAAGAGCAAGGCTACACTCGAACACATACTCTCCTTGCCGATCTTCACGTATAAGGCCCCCAACTGGAACATTACCCCAAGAACATCGTGGGCTTATGACGAATTGATCGATCTGGGTTACGCCATAGATCATACCGCACGGCCACAGTTGCTGAGCTATCTCGGACGCGACCCGGGCGACATGGCACCTTTCCTGTACGAAGGTTCCCTGGCTGTTATTCCGGTCACGACCCTCCCTCTGTTCCAGCACAGTGTCTGTTTCAACGGTGGATTGTTCTGCGCCTATGCGCCTGTAAGCATTCAGATCGCATATTACAGGCGTCTCAACAGGAAAGGTATGCCCTTCAACTATTTTTGCCATCCCTATGAATCTCATCCTGAAGGAACAAACTCTTCCATCGTCAAACACCGGTCGCTGCGCGCCAGTCTCTACGGGATATATTTTGGCAAATACAGAGGATACATAGCGCGTCTTGCCTCGCAATTCGTTCTTGGGCCTTTGAGACTGGCATACAGGGACTTCCTCGGAGATTTGCTGACATCGTCCTTTTCATTGCCAGTCCCGTCAGACAAATACTCTTCTTAAAAGGATAATCTCACATGAATTTCTACCGTGTTGCCATCACGGGAATCGGCATCATAAGTTGTCTGGGAAATGACATAGCGGCAGTCTGCGGTTCCCTCCGTGCAGGAAGATCGGGGATCACCGTGGATAAGAAAAGGGCCGAAATGGGGTTCAGAAGTCCTCTCACGGGTATGATCCGGGATTTCCCCTCACAAGAATATCTTTCGAAGAAACAGCTGAAGACGATGCCTGATTTCGCCGTGCATGCCTTCGCCGCTTCGACGCAGGCGCTCGAGATGTCACGCCTCGAGACGAAGGATATTCAGAATGAAGAAACGGGGCTTATATTCGGTTGCGATTCAAGTTGTGTTTCCGCGGCCGAGCAGGTGAACCTCGTCCGGGAAAAGGGCGACACTCGCTCCGTTGGCAGCGGACTCATCTTCCGTTCCATGACGTCAACGATCACCATGAACCTCAACACCCTTTTCAAGACGCGGGGCGCCTGTTGGTCGATAAGCTCCGCCTGTTCAAGCAGCGGTCACGCCATCGGTCAAGCAGCCGATCTCATCGCGATGGGACGTCAGGAACGAGTGATCTGCGGTGGGGCTCAGGAGATCAGCTGGGAATCGATGTGCAGCTTTGATGCCCTCGGCGCATTTTCGACGAAAATGGACAGGCCCGGTCAGGCAAGCCGCCCCTTTGACCGCAGCCGGGACGGTCTGGTGCCAAGCGGCGGCTCCGCGGCGTTAGTGCTCGAGCGATACGACCTTGCCATGAAAAGGGATGCGCCGATCCTGGGGGAGATAAGATCCTACGCCTTTTCCTCAGACGGTCACTCCCTTTCGGTCCCGAGCAGGGAGGGTTTGGTGTCGGTCATGCGGAAGGCTTTGGCAGGCGCAAACCTTGTGCCGGGTGACATCGATTACATATGTGCACACGCAACCTCCACCCCTGTCGGCGATGCCGTTGAGGCCCAGGGCATCACCACGGTGTTCGGCCCGAAGACCCCCCTTGTCTCCTCCCTGAAATCCATGACAGGTCACGAACTCTGGATGTCCGGTGCCGCACAGGCGGTCTACAGCGTCATCATGGCTATGAACGGTTTCATGGCGCCCAATATAAACTTCGAGAATCCCGATGAGCATTCGGCTCGTCTCAATATTGCAACGGAGACGGTGGAGCGGGCGCCACAAAAGGTGATGTGCAATTCCGCCGGGTTCGGCGGGACCAATTCCTGCATCGTTCTCGACTTTTCCCGATGAAATATGACTGGATCATCATAGGCGCCGGCGTGTCCGGCATGGTCTCTGCGATCATCCTCGCAAAGAGCGGTTACCGCACGGCCATCGTGGAAAAGGCCCCGGAGTCCGCCCAAACAATCAGGGGCTTTTCCCGCAACGGAAAATTCTTCGACACCGGCTTCCACTATGCGGGCGGCCTGGAGGACAAAGGGCCCCTCGATGTGATCCTGAAATATCTCGGACTGTCGGAGAGTCTCGAAAAGGTCCCATTCGACCCCGATGGGTTTGATATCCTCCGTATTCGCGAGCCGTCATTTGAATTTTCCTTCCCTTCTGGCCTGGAAGCGCTTCGGCAGCGTCTGCTCGGTGATTTTCCCGGCGAAAAAGGTGCTATCGATGGATATCTGTCCATTATCACGCGGGCCTGCCGGCGGTTGCCTTATATGGACCTTGAAAGCGAAATGCCGGAAAACCTCCTTCCCTTCAGCGTCCACGAACCCACCCTTCAACAAGTCCTGGACGGGCTCACCTCCAACACGCTCCTAAAGTGTGTGCTTTCCGCACACTGCCTCCTCCACGGTGTGTCCCCTTGCGAAGTACCCATAACAAACCACGCCGGCGTAGTGGTGCCCTATTATCGTTCCTCGCACGCCATAGTGGGTGGCGGAGCAAGCCTCGCGAGGTTCTTTGAAGAAAGGCTCGGGGATCTGGGAACCGATATCTATTGCGGACGGGGGGCAACGGGGCTGGCGTGGGCTGGCGACCGCTCCATCTCGGGAGTATGTTTGGAAAACGGGGAAACCATACCGTGCGGCGGCGTCGTCTGCACCGTCCACCCCTCGTATCTGGTCGACATACTGCCCGAATGGGCCTTCCGCCCTGCCTTGCGGGACCACTTGAAAACCCTGGAGGATACTTCGTCGGCAATCTCCCTTTTCGGAACGTGTAAGAAACCCGCCGAAACACTCTCCCGCTCGAACATCTTCCACATGCCCAGCGCCCTATACCCTGCTGTCGCCGGCAATACCAACATAGAGCAAAACCCCCTGTTCATCTCCGGCGGGCCCCGAAGAAACGACAAGTACGAGGCCGGGGTCATCGTGATCTCCCCCTATCCCAACACACGGGATCGCATCTTCAGGGCACAGGGTCTTCCAGCCGGCCGGCAGCAATACGACCGGTGGAAGGGGGAAGCGACGCGTCGTCTCGCGGCCCATGTGGAAAATTCGATCCCCGAACTTCACAACAACATGGAGATTGTTGAATCGGCAACACCCTTTACCTTCATGGGGTTCACCAACAACCCCACCGGCGGTCTCTACGGGGTAAAACATAAATCCGGACAATACAACCCCATGCCGATGACAAAGATCGACAAGGTCTTTGTCGCCGGGCAGGCGGTTACGGCCCCGGGGATACTCGGGGCTGCCATTTCGGGGTTCGTTGCTTCCGGGTGCATTGTAGGGCATGAAAAACTACGAAAAGAACTGAGGGCGTATATATGAGAAGGGTCGTGATTACCGGTATGGGGGCCGTATCCCCTTTTGGCAGGGGGATCGACAGACTCATCGAGGCTCTCGCCGCAAACGAAAGCGGGGTTCGCAGGGTACCCGAGCTTGCACAGGTCGGTGGCATACGAACTGGTGTCGGCGCCCTGGTCCCTGACATGGACGCCAGGGAGATTCCCCGCAGATTCCGGCGGTCCATGTCGAAGATGTCCATATACGCAACCCTGGCAAGCCAGGAAGCGGCCCTGCAGGGACATGTGACACCCCTGCAGTACGGGAGCGGTCAGTTCGGGCTCGCCATCGGATCAACGATCGGCAGCCCCATAGCCACCAATGAATTCTACAGGGACTTCATCTCCACGGCAAGTATCGATAGCACCAGGTCAACCTTCTTTTTCCAGATAATGAACCATTCCTGCGCGTCGAATGTCGCCCAGGCCCTGGGAGTGTCCGGAAGGGTGATGGCGCCCTCGGCGGCCTGTTCGACGAGCTGTCAGGCCATAGGCCTGGCATATGAAACAATTGCCTTCAAAAAACAGGAGATGATGCTTTGCGGCGGAGCAGACGAGTTTCATCCCCTGACTGCGGCAACCTTCGACATCATAAATGCATCTTCCGTGAAGTATAACGACAGGCCATCGAAGACCCCCCGCCCATTCGACCGGGACCGCGATGGGGTGGTATGCGCGGAAGGCTGCGGGATACTGCTCCTTGAGTCCCTTGATTCCGCCAGGGAACGCGGGGCAACAATCCTGGGGGAGATCGCAGGCTTCTCAACTCTGTCGGACCCCAAAAGCATCGTCGAACCCGATGCAGAGTCGATAGAATCGTGCATCGCGGGGGTCCTCGCCGATGCCCGTGTCGGGGCGGATGAGATAGGTTATGTAAACGCCCACGCCACAGGTACCATCCAGGGCGATATCGCCGAATGCGCCGCCATCGCGGCGGTCTTCGGGAAGAATGTCCCGGTGAGCAGTCTCAAGGGCCATCTTGGTCACACCCTGGCAGCATCGGGAGCCCTCGAGATCATAGCGACGATCGCAATGATGAACCGGGGCAGGCTTATTCCCACTCTCAATCTGGACAATGCTGACCCGTTGTGCGACAATATCAGGCATGTAACAGGATCTGAAACCGCCGAAGTAGTCTATGCACTAAAGAACAACTTTGCTCTCGGCGGAATTAACTCTTCAATTATACTAAGGAAATATAAAGATGACTGAAACAGAGGTGATTTCCCGGATCAATACGTCCCTGGTAGACGAGTTTGAGTTAGAGCCGGCGCAGATGATTCCCCAGGCCCACCTGCACGATGATCTCGGCCTCGACAGCCTGGATCGCGTCGACATGGTGATCGTCCTCGAAAAGTCGTTCAATTTCAAGATACGGGAAGAAGAGGCGATCAGGGAAATAATCACCCTTGGCCAGATCCATGACTACGTGCTCGGCAAACTCCACTCGATGCAATAGACCGTACGTCCGGCTTCAACGGTGCCGCATCCGATGAGGTCGCCGAACATGGAGAACGCCATATCTCTTGAGGATACCAGCCGGTTTTCTATCTCCTCTCTTGCCATGTCTCTGGCTGTCTATAGCATGATCGCCCTGTGGACGGTGGCGGGGATTGTGTTCTTTGTGCCCCTTTTTGCATGCTTCAAGGGCATTACCCGCTGGCGGAACGACCGCATCATGCGTCTTTTCATATGGCTCTACGGCAAGGGCTGGCTGGCATTGATGTCCCCTTTTGTCCGATTCGAACGGGTGGGTTTTGACGAATTCGATCTGGAACCGCCTTATGTCATCGTGGTAAACCATCGCTCCTTCTTCGATACATACTGCATGGCGCTCCTGCCCCTCCATGATATAGCTTTCGCGGTCCGCGCCTGGCCATTCAAGATGTTCTGGTATGCTCCCTTCATGAGACTGGCAGGCTATATTAATGTGGAAAGCGGCGATTGGACGCAGACAGTGTCTGCGGGCAGGCAAATCCTGGCCGGGGGAGGCTCGGTGCTTTTCTTCCCCGAGGGCCACAGAAGCCGGGATGGCCGCCTTCAGCGTTTTTTTTCGGGGCCCTTCAAGCTCGCCTGTGAAACCGGGGCAAGAATCCTTCCGTTGTGCATAACCGGAACCGACAGGTTACTGCCACCCGGCAGTTGGCTGATGAGGCCGACCACGATCCGCCTCGAAGCCTTGGCGCCCATAGACCCGGCCTGTTTTGAAGGGTCTGAGGCCCATATGGGGCTTCGCAAGCATACAAAAGGCGTCATGGCCGACACGATCTCCCGGGTGCTGAGAGAAGGATGATTCCCGATCTTGCATTGCCTTTGCCCGTCGAGCGGCTGATCCCTCATCGGTCGGTCATGAGACTCGTGGAAAACTTGGTCTCTTATGAAGACGGGGCGGGGACGGTTGAATCGACCATCGGGGAGAACACGATCTTCGTGAATGCAGACGGATACCTTGAAGAGGCCGTCATGGTGGAACTCCTGGCACAATCCTTCGCGGCACTTAAGGGCTATAGCGACCTCGTCCGGGGCAAACCGATAAAGAAGGGCTATCTGGTGAAGATCAATGATCTCCAGGTATCCGGGAGGGCAAAGCCCGGGGGCAGGCTCCTTGTGTCCATCGTCAATTCGGGAGAGATCGGCGAATTCACGCTCGGGAAAGGCACCGTTACGTGCGACGGTGACAGGATCGCATCCGGTGATATCGTCGTCTGGCTTCCGGAAGGGAGATAACCGGCAATGAGGCCATTTCGTCGCACGCTTTTTATTATCCCAATGCTTGCCTTCCTTTTCCTGACCCCCTGCTTCTGCGAGGCCCAGGACAGCGCCCCTGTCCCTGCCCCCTCGAAAGGCAACAAACTCGCAATTCTAAGCACCATCTCGCACAACACCCTGCTCATCAAGACGATCCGGAGCGATTACGTTCAGACACGATACACGGCAATGCTCAAGGAGCCCATTATATCCAAAGGGTCCTTCTTCTACGAAAAGCCGGACCGCCTGAGATGGGAGATCTCAAAACCGGGTCCCGCAGGTTTTGTCGTCAATGGTGAAAAGACGAGGCGCTGGATAGGAAACCCCGACCGTTCCGAACCTTTTGAGCTTTCGCGGGAACCCGCAATACGGTCAACCGTCGAGCAGGTGTTTGCCTGGGCCCGCGCCGATATCGCCTGGATTGAAAAACGCTATCGGATCACCGTAACCGGGGACGGCAACACAACTCTGGCCCTCGATCCCCTTTCCCCTCAGGAAAAGAAGTACATACGTTCCATCGTTCTGAGGTTTTCCGATGATCTCAGCCGCCTCCGTTCCGTGAGGATCAACGAGCGGGGAGGGGATTCAACCGTGATTGCTTTCGAAAACACGGACCTTAACGCGATTCTCCCAAGAGATATCTTCTGACCGGAATGCAGTCTCTCCTTACGCTATTCTCGACATCTTTTGCCAGACTCTCGTCACACAGGAGGATCCTTTTCTGCACCGTTCTTGCCATCGTCGTCCTCACTGTCATCGCCCTCTCCAACATCAAGCTCGGCGAGGACATCGGCGCCATGATTCCCGACAGGGACCCGGCCGTGACCCGCGATTTCCAGTATCTGAGGAACGCACCTTTTGTGGAAAAGGTCTTCATTCATCTGAGCGGAAACGATGATGTGCCTCGCAGGGAACTCATCGATTCCGCAGATAGACTGGCTTCTCAGATGAAACCGCCGCTTTTCGATCGTGTCGTCACAGGGGTACGTATCCCCGACCCTGCGGGTGTCGCCCTTGTTTTCTCCAGGGCCGCGCCGCTCATGGCGACCGAAGGCGACATAGAGAACCTCAAGAAGCGCCTCGGCGCCGACGGCATTCGCAGGGAGCTTCAAGCTCTCCGGGGCAGCCTTGAGACACCCGAAGGGTGGATGATGAAGGCGCTTTTCCAGGAAGACCCCTTGAGGCTCTATGCGTCAGGGCTCACAAAGCTCAGCTCGCTCAACTTCCTGGGACGAGTGGATGTCAGGGACAACCACTTTGTCTCTCCCGACGGGAAGCATCTTCTCATGATAGCCCAAACCCCGGTGAAGATAACCGATTCCCGCGGCTCCGTGAAACTCGGCAATTCCCTGCGCGGCCTCATCAAGGAATATCTACCGGCAGGGATAACAGCGTCTTTTCTAAGCGGCCATCTATACACCGCAATAAACTCCGAAACGGTGCGAAAGGATCTTTTTGCCATTTTCACCACCGTTTCTGTTGCGATCTTGGTCCTTTTGCTTGCCTTTATGAGAAACTGGCGGGCGGTTTTCGTCTACTTCGTCCCTCTCATAGTGGTCGCCGTCGCCACGGCCGTCGTTGCCCTTGCCGACCGGACCATATCCGCCATGACCATTGCATTCGGTTCCGTTCTCATGGGGATCTCAGACGATTATCCCATATACGTGTATTTTTCCCTCCGCAACAGGAGGGACCCGGGGCGTTTCATAGCATCTGTCGCACGTCCGGTCCTGATCAGCGGTATCACCACAATGGCGACCTTTGCGACATTGTTCCTTTCCGATCTTCCCGGGCAACGACAGATCGCATATTTCTCCATGATCGGGATAGCCGTCTCCCTCATACTCTCCCTTGTCGTCCTTCCCCACTTTGTCCCGGCTGGAGGGTCCCGGCTGGTCGAGACGGTTCCGCAGCGTGCGCCGATGGATGGGTTCCGCAGAAAGATCATCATAGTCATATGGCTACTCTCCATGGCCCTTTGCGGCTGGCAGATGACCAACCTGAATTTCAACGGTGATATGCGGGCTGTAAGGATGGTGTCCGAGGAGATCAGGAAGACAGAGGAGGGGCTTCAGAGGGTCTTCGGCGATTTCAGGTCTCACGGCATGGCCCTCGTCAAGGCCCCCAGTCTGGAGGGCGCACTGGCAAAGAACGACCGCCTTTATGAAGCTCTTCGAAGAACCTTTCCCCCCGGTGAGATCAAGAGCATAGCGCCAGTCCTTCCGTCATCGGCGACACAGGAGGCCTCCTGGAGGAATTGGAGCGATCTGTGGTCTGAGGCGAAGAGAAACAAGGTGCGGGATCTGATCTCAACGGAAAGCAATTCACTGGGATTCAACCCCGGGGTGTTCTCCGCGTTCTTTGCGCGACTTACGCAAAAACCAGCCATGATCAACGTTGAAACATACAGGGCGGCCGGTCTGGGCGATCTTTTCGAATCGTTTATTCAGAAGGACGCCGAAGGGTACCGGGTCCTGACATACCTGCCTGACACCGATGGCGCGTCGAGCTTTTTTGCCGGGCGGCAATCGCCCGACGGCGCGGTCTTCATATCCCAGAAACGCTTTAGCGAGTCCATGAGCCGGGCGATGACAGACAACTTCTTCCGGTATATACTTTTCTCGTCTCTGGTGATGGTCGCCGCCCTCGCTTTCTTCTTCAGGAACGTCAAGAAGGTTCTCCTTGCGCTCATTCCCGTCGCGACAGGAATGGTCTTCATGTTCGGCACCATGGGTCTTTGCGGGATCGATTTCAACATCTTTAATATAATTGCGACGATCCTCGTGATAGGTCTCGGCGTGGACCTCGGGATCTTCATGGTGAGCCGGGTCACGGGCAGCGTCGACAAGGACACCATCCTTGCCGTCGTCCTGAGCGGATCGACGAGTCTCGTGGGCCTCGGTTCACTTATGATCGCCCGCCACCCGTCGCTGCACTCCATAGGGGTCACGGTTTTCCTCGGGATGTGCGGAGCAATCCCCGCGGCGGTCTTCGTGATCCCGGCATTTTATGGGAAAGGTCCGTCGGAATCGGCATGAAAGGCCAGCATTCCCTGGCGGCGGCAGTCGCGAGGTGCGCCCTCGATGAGATCGGGAGGTCCCGGGAAGGCTGGTACTCCCGTCATTACTGTTTCACCCCCGATTTTGTCGGTTTCTCGGGACATTTCCCCGGGTTTCCCATCCTCCCCGCATTCATGCAGATCATTCTCGTCAAGTCCATTGTCGAAGAGACAAAGGGCCTCACGCTCAGCATTCAGACCATAGAAAAGGCAAAATTCCAGATGGAAATCACGCCGGGCTTGAAGGTGGAAGCTTCATACCGCGAACTTCAGAAGCCAGATCGGTCTGTCATTGACGCCCGGCTGAAAGTGGCAGGTAAAACCGCTTCAACTATCGTCTTCACCTGTTCCGAGAGTCCGCTGTCATGAAAAAGGGAGTACAAAGCAGATGGTAAAACCTTACTTCACCAATGAGAAAGAAGATCCCGAGCCTCTGGTGGTAACGGTTCAAAGAAGGGTTCGGTTTGAAGAGACGGACCCCCTGGGAATCGTCTGGCACGGCCGATATTCGAGCTATTTTGAGGATGCGAGGGCCGCGGTGGGGGAGAAATACGGTATCGGCTACATGGACTTTTACCGAAACGAAACCGTAGCCCCGCTCAGGATCTTTCACACCGACTTTCTTTTGCCTATAGGTTTTCAGGAAGATATCACCATCGACGGGATACTCAGGTGGTCCGAGGCGGCCCGCATCAATTTTGAGTATACCATCAGAAACAGCAGGGGCGAGGTCACGACAAGGGGATATTCCGTACAGGTGATGCTGGACCTCAATAACAATCTCCTTCTTATACCGCCTCGATTCTACGAAGACTTTCTCCTGCGCTGGAAAGAGGGAAGGCTAAGGTGAAAAATGCTGTCGTGCTGGCCCGGTGCGATGCCATAACCGCCCTCGGTGCGACGGGCAAGGAGACATACGGGGCTCTTCTCTCCGGCCTATCCGCCTTGACGGAGGTTACCCGTTTCCCTGTGGGGCAGTACCGGGCCCGGACGGCTGCTTCCATCGAAGGCCTCTCCCCGAACGGGCATCCTTTGGTGTATGATCTTCTCGATCCTCTCCTGAAGAGTGTACCTCCACCACCGCCGGATACACTCCTGACCACCTGCACCACGAAGGCAGGGATCGATTCTCTCGAAAGATACAAACGGGGAACCGTGCCGGATGGACTTGGCACTCTCCCGGGCGACCTGTGCAAAAGGGTATCCCGCACGCTCGGGATCCCACGGCCTTCCGTCAATGTCAGCGCCGCCTGCGCCTCTGCGACCGTGGCTATCGCGCAAGGGGCCTCGTTGATCGCGGCGGGTATGGAGAAATCGGTCCTTGTGATATGTGCCGATGTAATAACCGAGTTCGTCTTTTCGGGGTTTTCCGCCCTCCAGGTGCTCTCACCCGACCGGGCGCGGCCCTTTGACCGCTCGCGCGCCGGGCTTTCCCTGGGGGAAGGCGCCGCGTTCATCCACCTTGTGAGCGGCGCCCTGGCGGAGAAACACTTCATCCGTCCCGTTGCCGAGATTGCGGGCTGGGGAGTTGCAAACGACGCCTTTCACGTCACTGCGCCGGCCCGTGACGGCCGAGGCCTGTGTAACGCAATGCACAGCGCCTTGAAAAGGGCGTCCCTGGAGAAACAGGAGATAGCCGGCATCAGCGCCCACGGAACGGGAACCATCCGGAATGATGCGATGGAAATAAAGGCATTCCACAGGTTCTTCTCGGGCAGAGTCCCTCCCGCATACTCGGTAAAAGGGGCCATCGGCCACACCTTCGGGGCCGCCGGGGGCATAGAGGCCGTCATAGCGACAGAGGTCCTCAGGAGGAGGCTCCTCCCGCCCACCGTGGGACTCGAAGAACCCGAGGCCGCCGCTCGGGATTTCGTCACACGAGAGCCGACGCCGATATCGGGTGATCACTTAATGGTCACGAATTCCGGTTTCGGCGGGATTAGCGCGGTCCTCATCCTGAAAAGGAGCTCTGACCCATGAGTGTGCTCCTCACCGGTATAGGCTGGGTCACGCCTGGCGGCACGGGAAGGGGACGGGATTTCGACACGCCACCGGAACTTTCCGGCACCCTTCCCCGTATTGCACGCAAAGCGTTTCTTGCGAGGCCCCTGCCACGGTTCGGAAGGCTTGATGATTACTCCAGGTGCGGTCTCGCCGCCGCCTCGCTTGCACTCAAGGATGGCGGTCTCGACCTGTGGAAGAGGAAACGGAATGTGGGGATAATCTCTTCCACCATCACCGGGTGCCTCCACACGGATGCCGACTATTTCGATACCGTCATTGCCGCCGGGGGCCATCTGGCAAGCCCGAACCTTTTTGCGTACACTCTGCCCAATGCCTTCCTCGGGGAAGCAGCAATCCATTTCGGGCTCGCGGGCGCCGCATTTGCCGTGTACGAAAACCCTCTGACGGGTATGGCCTCGGTACGTTTCGCCATTGCCTCCATCATCGGCGGTGAATGCAGCAGCATGCTTGCGGGAATGTGCAACACGGAAGGTACCGGCGCCCTGGGTGCCGATGAAGAACACCCTGCAGGTTCCATCTTCGCTCTCCTGAGGCGCCGCAACGGCAGGATAGCGGCACCGAAGGCATATGGCGAGATAGACTGGAATGAGGAAGGAGAGGTTTCTTTTAACGGAAGACGGGTCGACTCCGTCCTCTCTCTTGTCCGTATGTGCATCGATGGCCCGACCGGCGCGGGGGCACGATCATGAGAATGGACTTGATCTATCCGCGGTGGCCGAAGCTCAAAAGGCAGACCCCTTTCAACCTCCCGCCCCACGGACCGGTGGTCTTTGCCGCGACTGTCCCGGAGGAGATCGACATCACCTTCATCGACGAGAACGTCGAGGGGCATGCTTTCGACGATACGCCGGATATCGTCGCAATGTCGGTGATGCTCACCAGCCAACTCCCCAGGGCCTTCGAGATATCAGCACAGTACCGGAGAAGGGGTGTCCCCGTTATATTCGGCGGCATTGCAGCCACGCTCCACGCCCCGGAGGTCGCCGGTCACTCCGATTCCGTTTTCATCGGCGAGGCGGAGGATCGTTTTCCCGAGGTTATCGAGGACCTGAAGGCGGGTCGCCTCAAACGCGTGTACGATCACCTGGAGAACCGTCCGGCCATCGACCTTGTCGGTACGGCACGGCGCGATCTGCTGAACAGGAGCCTTTACAACTATCGCGGCGTCCAGATGGTGGACCTTGTCCACGCATCCCGGGGTTGCCGTTTCAACTGCTTTCCCTGCTGCGTCGGTTTCCTCGGAGGGCGACAATTCAGACCCCGGCCTCTTGACAGGGTATTGGAGGAGATGGAATCGATTCCGAACAACCGCCTTTTTCTCGTGGACAACTCCCTCGCCCAGAACCGTCAATGGTTGATCGATCTGTTCACCGCCATGGCCCCTCTCAAGAAAAAGTGGGTAAGCCACCCCATCATCGACGATGACAGGATACTGTCCCTCGCGGCCGAGGCGGGATGCTGGTATGTCTATCAAGCCATCTTCGACACATCCGAAACGATCAGAAACAGGGTGAAGCGCCTCAAGGACCACGGAATAGGGGTTGAGGGAACGATAATACTGGGGACCGATGACCATGACGAGGACTATATCAAGCGGCTTGTCGATTTCATCCAGGAAATCGGCGTCGATATGGCGGAATTCACGATTCTCACTCCCTATCCCCACTCTCCCATCCGGGCGAAGCTCGAGGCTGAAAACAGGGTCCTGAGCAACAACTGGCTTGACTACACCGCGGATACCGTCGTCTTCCAGCCCAGGCACATGACACCGGAACGACTGCAGGAACTCTACTTCTACGCCTGGGACACCTTTTATCAAAGCGGCGGGTATCAATTGAAAATGGGAGAACTTTTCCGCAAGGTCATAAAGAAGGAGATCGCCGACGGCACCTACCGCAGATATGAGGGCCACAAGAGGCGGCACCCTGCGAACGCCGGCAAGGACGACATGCATGAGTGACGTCCTTCTGGTCTCCCCGAACACCTACTCGGAGCCATACCCCGTCTACCCCCTGGGCATGGCATCGATGGCGGCGGCCCTGCGCGCACACGGGCACAGGGTAGGACAATTCGATCTTTTTGAGGCCAAAGGGTCAACCAAAGAGCTGCTTGACACAATTTGCTCTTTCCAACCCCATGTTATCGGCATTTCGATACGCAATATAGACACCACCGACTCCACCGACGCGGAAAAATGGAGTCTCGATCGCGACCGCACACTGATCAGGGCCGTAAGAGGAATCACCCCTGCCCCGATAGTCCTGGGAGGACCGGCATTTTCCATCATGCCCGAGGCAATGCTCGACTATCTCGGCGCAGATCATGGTGTTGCCGGCGAAGGAGAGGACTCCTTCCCGGCACTCATCGAGGACATTGAGGCGGGCACAGCAAAGGGCGGGATATACCGCATGGGCGATGGGTCTTTTGCCGACCCCGAACGGAACCACCCGCTCTGGCAAGGCGGCCTCGTCAGTTCCTATGTGAATCGGGGCGGCGTCATCGGCGTACAGACAAAGCGCGGCTGCATGCATAGTTGCGCCTATTGCCCCTACCCCGCGATAGAAGGCGGCAATCTTCGCTGCAAAGATCCCGGGTCCGTCGCCGATGAAGTGGAACGTCTCGCCATGGACTTCGGCGTAAGATTCATCTTTTTCACGGATTCCATCTTCAATGAACCGCAAAGCAACTACCTCTCCATCGCTGAAGAACTCATACAAAGGGACATCCGGGTTGAATGGTCCGCTTTTTTTCGCCCGCAGGCCATTTCCCGGGAAGAGATCCTCCTCTTGAAACGCTCAGGCCTTTCGGCGATCGAGGTTGGCACCGACGCGGCGAGCGATATTGCGCTTTCGGGATTGAACAAGGGCTTCGGTTTCTCCGATGCCATCGCCTTTAACGATGCCTGTGCCCGGGAGAAGATTCCCTGCATCCACTACGTCATGTTCGGATGCCCCGGCGAGTCCATGGAGACCGTGGCGGAAGGGCTCGATAACATAGGACGGCTCACGGGCTGTATCGTGCTGGCCTTTTCGGGTATCCGTGTTCTTCCCGGAACACCCCTTCACGGAAAGGCAATTGCCGATGGAGTCCTCTCATGCGACAATGAACTGTTGAAACCGGCGTTCTACTATTCGCCCGAGATAGACACACCTTTGATGAACCAAAAGATCGGGGAGTCCTTCGGCGGAAGGAGAGACCGGCTCTTTCCGCCATCCAGGGCAAATGCACGATTACGGGTCCTCAACACGTTCGGTTTCCGCGGTTTCTTGTGGACAAAACTCCTTTCCGGTCAATAAGCTCTATGGGTCCCCACGGTATCAGATCCAACGTCCTCCTCGTTCATCCCCTTGGCTACAGCGACAGGATGGCCGACCGGGACATTTCCCGAAAGGCCAATATCATGCCGCCTCTGGGACTTGCGAGCATTTCCGCCTATCTCGAGGCGAGAAGGATAACGACCCGCATAGTCGATTGCTATGCAATGCCCGATTCGGAAAGGGTCATCAGGGATCACATCCTTTCGGAACGCCCCGCTTTTGTCGGTTTCAGCTGCACAACGTCGAGTTTCCTTGACGGTGTCCGACTGGCCGCATTAGCGAAAAGCGTTGCACCCAAAACGAAGGTCGTCTTCGGCGGGCCTCACGTGAGCGCTCTGAAGGAAAGATCCCTGAGAGATTTCCCCGTTATTGATTTCGCGGTGGTTGGCGAGGGCGAAGAGACATTCGGTGAGCTCATCGAACGAAACGGGGACGAATCTTCCGATATAAAGGGCCTGGCATACAGGGAAAAGGGGGGGCAACCCTGTTTTACCGGGTATCGAAGTGACGGGCTTGACCTGGACACCCTTCCTTTTCCATCCTATGAGAAACTGGACGGGTTTCCCCATATCTACAAACTCCCCTTGTTCAATTATCCCGGCACACCGAACACCAGCTGCGTCACGAGCCGGGGTTGTCCTTACTCCTGCAGCTATTGTGACAGGTCTGTCTTCAGACAAACCTTCCGGTACAACTCGGCTTCTTATCTGTACGAGCACCTGAAATATCTGAAAGAGAGGTTTAAGATCCGCCACGTCAATCTGTATGACGACCAGTTCACGCTCAACCGGCAAAGAGTTGTTGAGTTCGCCCGGATGATGATCGACGCCCCGCTGGGGATGACCTTCAATTGCGCTGCCCGCGCCGAACATGTCGACCTGGACCTCCTGCGCCTGATGAAGAGGGCCGGTTGCTGGATGATCAGCCTCGGAATCGAGACCGGCGACGAAGGACTTCTGTCTATGCACCGAAAGAACGCGGATCTCCGGATGCTCACGGAAAAGATCCACCTTATCAGGAATGCGGATATTCGGGTCAAGGGTCTTCTGATGATGGGCCTGCCCGGAGAGACGCGCTCCAGTATCAAGAAGAGCATGGACTTCGTATTCTCGCTGCCCATCAATGATATCAATATATCCAAATTCACTCCTTTCCCCGGTACGCCCATCTATCGGAATGTCCACGAACTGGGCGCTTTTGAGGAAAAGTGGGAGGAGATGGACTGCATGCATTTTCTCTTTGTCCCGAAAGAGATGACGAGAAGGTCCCTTGAGAAGCTTTTTACACTATTTTACCGCAAACATTTCATGCGACCGAGAATACTCATCGGTTACATCTCTATGATCTGGCGGTCGCCCGACAGCTGGAAGCGGTTTATCGCGGGCATCCTGAGCTTCGTCAATTTCGCCAGAACCTCGAGGAGGATCGCCGGTTCCTGACGACCGGCACCGTCAATATGGAAAAAGAAAGACCTGTCAGGGTCCTCGTTGTCATCCCCGTTTATAACAATCCCGACACTTTGCCCGGAGTCGTGAAGGAATCCCTTGCATTCCACAGCAACATTCTTGTCATTGACGATGGAAGCCTGGACAGGGCTTCGGATCTCCTCGAAAGCCCCGGCATCAGGATTGTCCGCCACGAAAGAAATCGGGGCAAAGGAGCGGCAATCCTCACGGCGGCCTGCGTTGCGCAGGAACTGGGGATGACCCATGTCATCACCATTGATGCCGACGGTCAGCATTCGCCTGACGACATCCCAAGAATCATCTCCGCCATCAATGAGACCCCCGACGCCATCATTGTGGGCAATAGGGACTTTGACAAGACGGTGCCTTTCTCTTCCCGTTTTGGCAGGCAGTTTTCCAATTTCTGGATCAGGATCCAGACGGGAACATCCCTGAATGATACGCAGAGCGGATTCAGGGCCTACCCCGTGGCCCTCCTCAGGTGGCTTACCCTCCGTGAGAAGAGGTTTTCCTTTGAGGTGGAGGTGCTCGTAAAGGCCCTATGGGCCGGCATCGAGGTCAGGGAAATACCCGTTTCCGTCTATTATCCGGCGCGGGAAGAGCGAGTCTCCCATTTCCATGCACTCCGGGACAACCTGAGCCTGAGCATCCTTCACGCCCGTCTCACCATCCGTTCCTTCCTGCCCATTCCGCACAGGAGATTCATGCCGTTAAAGGATGACATGGGAAAGATCACTGCCCTCCATCCCGTCCGGTCCCTGAGAACCCTTCTCATACGGCACTCTTCCCCGGAAGAACTCGCAATGTCGAGTGGTCTTGGTGTCTTGTTGAGTTGTCTTCCCCTCATCGCATGCCAGACCATTACGATCCTCTTTGCCGCAAGCTTCTTCAGGTTCAACAAGTTCGCAGCCCTCGGCGCCGGCCAGCTCTGCATGCCTCCCATCGTACCTGCCGTGTGCATCGAGGTGGGATACTATATCCGCCATGGCAGGTTCCTTACGGAAGTGTCGTTTCAGACGCTGGGGTATCAGGGATTGGAAAGGATCCTGGAATGGTTCATAGGGTCCCTTGTGGTCGGGCCCATACTGGGTCTTGTCATCGGCGTTGCCGTTTACATCCTTGCGAACCTTCTCAAACACCGGAAATATGAAACCGCCTGACAATAGTTCGGCTTCGCCGCGCGAAAAGAAGTGGACAAGCCGCTCCATCGGTTCGCGAAGGCAGCACGATATCTTCTATTGTCTCATTCGTTGCGGCGGGAGAGTCCCCGCATATGTGCTTCTTGCCTTTGTCACCCTCTACTACACCCTTTGCAGGCCTTCGATACGTGAAAGGACATACCCATACCTCACGAAAAGGTTCAAGGGAGATTCTCCTTACGTCATGCCCTTTCACTGCTGGCGCCTCTACTATAACTTCGGCAAGGCCCTCATCGACAGGGCCGCGATAGGCATCCGAGGTTACGGGTCCTTGTCCCATGCATTTCCTGCCGGCCAGGAGCTTCTCAAAGTCCTCGGAGAGGGGAAAGGACTTGTACTGCTTACCTCTCATGTCGGTTGCTGGCAGGCAGTCATGCCGGCACTCAAGTTCCTCAACGCCCCCATTAACCTCCTGGTAGAACAGGACAGGGAGGATATCGATATCCACTACCTCGAGCACGGAGGGGAAGGTTTCCCTTGCACCATCATCGACCCCACGGATTACATGGCGGCCGTTATCGAAATGATCCAGGCGCTCAAAAGATCCGAGGTGGTCTGCATCATGGGTGACAGGATGGCAGGCAGCCCGAAGGGGGGTGTCAGCGTGGAGTTCCTGGGGGAAAAGGCGCTCTTCCCCCTGGGTCCCTTCAAGATTGCCGCGGCTATGGGCGCACCTGTCGCTGTATTCCTCACTCACAGGTCCGGATTGTCCGAATACACCATAGCCATTCCCGAAACGATCCGTCCCGAAGGGACGAAAGAAGCCCTCGCCGCCGGCGTTCAGCGTTACGTCCGCGCCCTCGAGGCATATACCGCGGAACACCCTTACCAGTTCTTCAATTTTTACAATATGTGGTGAAGAACCGGATTCGTACAAATCAATTCAAATAGTGGAAAGGTGAACCAAATGACATTTCAGGAGCGGCTGAAACACCTCCTCGTTAGTGAGTTGAACCTCGAAGAGATCACACCCGAGGAGATCGATGACGATATGCCACTTTTCGGGGAAGGGCTCGGTCTCGATTCCCTCGATGCCGTCGAGCTCGTCGTTATCCTCGAAAAACATTTTGGCATAGAGATAAAAAGTCTTGAAGAAGGCCGCGTTGCCTTTCAATCGATCAACACGCTGGCCGTGTTTGTTGAGGAGAGGACCGCATAATGAACGGGTGCCCCCGTGTTGCCATAACGGGAATCGGCTGTATATGCGCTCCAGGCAGGAATCTTCCGGAATGCACGGATACTCTTTTCGCCGGAAGGACAAAGCCCTTGCCGCCCAGGGGTTTTCGCCATGGTCATTCCATATCCTATCCGGTTTTCGAGGTGCCTGAAGACTGGATAGCCCCCGGGTCGGGGACCGCCGGCACGTCGCGTACCAACAGGCTCGTTCTTGCCGCATCCATGGAGGCCATGACCAACGCGGAACTTGACAGGGAAATCCTGCGCTCCCCGCGCGTGGGTGTGTGTGTGGGGACAACGGTCGGCAGCGCCATGAACGACGAAGTCTTCTATCGCCGCTACAGCGAGGGCGAGAAGCCGGACATGGCGCCCATTACAGGTTTTCTTAACGGCAATCCCGCCGCGGCAGTCGCCAGGCAGTTCGGTCTTACCGGTCCCTGCCAGACAATCGTGAATGCCTGTTCTTCCGGCACGGATGCCATCGGGGTTGGGGCGCTGTGGATTCGGTCCGGTCTGTGTGACGTCGTTCTGGCTGGAGGAGCGGATGAACTCTGCCACGTGAGCTACAATGGTTTCGTGTCCCTTATGATCACCGACAGCTCCTTCTGCAGGCCTTTCGACCTCCATCGAAGGGGTCTCAATCTGGGGGAAGGCGCCGCAATGCTGGTCCTTCAAGCCGCACCCCTCAGGCACGGCGCCGCAAGACGCCCTCGTGCCTTTGTCCTTGGCTATGGTGCCTCCTGCGACGCGCATCATCTTACCGCCCCGCATCCCGATGGACAGGGATTGAGGCGGGCTATCGGGGAAGCCCTCCGCACGAGCGGCATTTCCTCCCACGATATCTCCTTTGTCAACGCCCACGGCACGGGTACGAAAGACAACGATCGTGTTGAGTCCATCGTGCTGAGCGACATGCTCCCCGAGGTCCCCTTTCTGTCCACAAAGGGATGTACGGGGCACGCTCTCGGTGCAGCGGGTGCCATCGAAGCGGCTTTCACCGTGGCATGCCTCGAGGAAGGCAGGATACCGCAAAGCATCGGTTTTGAGTCGCCGGACCCGGATCTGCCCGCATCTCCCGTGCGATGCGCTACAACGCTCAAAGGCACCGTTGCCCTGTCGGAATCCCTTGCCTTCGGCGGTCACAACGCCGCCCTGGTGCTGTCGGTGGAGGAGGGGACGTCATGAAACCCGTTATCCGCGGGGTCGGTGCAATCGGCGGTTTCGGGTGCGGCATCGATGCCCTGGCGGCGGCGGCGACAAGGGGAGAGTGCCTGCCCGGGATCGTTTCCGTCAAGACGGAGACGGGGCACGTTGATATGCCCGCTTTTCTGGCAGATACATCGACTCTCGAGGATTTTACCGGCAAAAAGGCCCTCAGGCGAATCGGTCGTTATTCCAGGATGGCCCTCCTGGGGTCATTCCTGGCACTTCGGGACGCCGGCATAACCGATCCCGCAAAGGAAAGGATGGGCGTCATTATTGCCACCGGTTACGGCGCAAGCCGTACCACCTTTACCTTTCTCGATTCCTTCATTAAGGGAGGCGACAGTCTTTCTTCACCTACCCACTTCTCAAGCTCCGTTCACAACGCGGCCGTCGCGCACGTTTCCATGCTTCTCGGCATAACGGGGCCGGGGCTTACCGTCAGCCAGTTCGGGATGTCTGTTCCGTCGGCGCTTCTTACGGCGCGGTGCTGGCTCCAGGAGGAGATGGTTGACTCCGTTCTTTTCGGCGCCGTGGATGAATACTGCGATGTCCTGGGGTACTGCCGCTATCGCTTTTTCGGGGATACGGCGGGGGTCTCCGGGATGAACCCCCTTGATCTTGATGTTCAGAGCGCCATCCCGGGAGAGGGAGCAGCATTTTTTGTATTGTCCCGCGGGGATCGCGTCCCGGGTTATGCCCTCATAGAAGATATCCATTTCGACAAGACCAGGGATGCTGCACGTGCGGCGGGTAGGGAAACAATCCTTTTTCTCGCTGCCGATGGACACAGGGAGTGTGCAGCCTCTTACGGACGCTTCCTTTCGGGGCCTTCACCTATCGCCTGTTACACTCCGCTATATGGAAGCCTTCCCACGGGTCAAGCCTTTGATATGGCGATAGCCGCCCTCGCCATGAAAAGAAGAAGATATTTCGCTTCCCCGGGTCATCATGTCAAAGGACCCGGAGCAAAGATCATAGGCAATGAGCATGTCCCTGGGGGGGAGCGCATTGCATGTGTCAAGAGCGATGGTTCAGGCTGGTCTGGATTCGTCACAATCGGCAGCAGCGATGGGGAACACGATGGGGTGTTCAGAAATACCTGATAAAGATGCAGGAGGAAAGTGGATGAGAAAGATAAGCGTGGTACTATGTGTCATACTGGTCGTGTCCGGCTTCTTTCTTGCCGGTTGCGCCGGTTCCAGCAAGTACATGAGGCTGGCCCAGGAGAGGTCCGATCAGTACCGGCCGGACGAGGATCAGTCGCTTATAGTCTTCATGCGTCCGTCCGGTCTTGGTTACGCCATAGACTCGGCCGTTTTTGATATTACGGATAGCGAGAACAAAGTCATCGGTATCGTTTCCGCAAAGAAAAAGGTACTCTATAAGACCAATCCGGGCAAGCATATGTTCATGGTAACCGGTGAGAGCGGCGACTTTATGAGAGCTGACCTGGAATCCGGCAAGATCTATTACGCGCTGGTCACCCCGAGGCTTGGGGTGTGGAAAGCCCGGTTCTCCTTGCGGCCTGTCAGCAAGAGCCAGCTCTCTTCGGAGGAGTTTAAAGAATGGTTCAGTAGTTGTGAACTCGTTGAAAGCACACCCGACACTCAAGCCTGGGCGAAGGACAACGCGAGGAGCATTCAGTCCAAGAGAGTAGAGTACATCGAGAAATGGAACGCAAAACCTGATTCTGAAAAGCCATATCTCGGGCCGCAAGACGGGCAATAGCGGGCATCCTTATGATGTTGGCCCGGAGCGCACCATGAAGTTGGTCAGGCTGATCCTCTGTATAATGTTTGCTTTGGCCGTAACCGGTGGGCCTCTTCTTGCCGACGACATTTCGGCGGCTTATGAGCCCACCCGTTACGGCCTTGCCGTCACCTGTGCGAATACCTTCAATCCCAACTCCGAAACCTCATTCCTTGCCCTCACCGGTATCGCCCTTTTCGACTACGACAGGGTTTGGCCCCACGCAGCACCCGAGCAGCTCCGGTTCAAAATAGAGTTGAGCCCGGGCATCACCACACGGCCCAACACGCGGGCGATCATTTCCGGCGGCATGTTTGCGCTCTATTACCTCGATACGCTGACGACCGCAACTGTAAGGCCTTACGTCGAAGGCGGCATAGGCGTCATTTACACGGATTTCAAGGTTGAAGACCAGGGATCAACACTGAATTTCAATCCTCAACTCGGGATAGGAGCTGAATTCTTATCGGGCCCGTTCAAGGACTATTTCATCGCCGCCCGATTACACCACGTCTCGAACGCTGGTCTCAACAGACACAATCAAGGAATCGATTCAGTCACTTTATCTCTGGGGCTCTATTTCTGAAGCATATTACCGGGTCCCCGGGTCCCTCCCGCAAATCTCGCATCTCTTCCATGTTTGCCTGAAACATTCAACTGCTGGGTCACAGACCGCACTCGCCAGGTCTTGCGGTCGCCGATGGATTCCGTTTTCGCCATGACACGCGAGAGAAGCGATCCCTCGTGAATATGTGGTGGTTTCCTCGCCTCTTGATTTCTGGACTGGGCTTGATAACTTCGCTTAGAGGTTCTCAATCTGACACCTTGAAGGCGGCTAACTATGCCGGCGAGGAGACCCTTCGGAACAGGTCAGGCGGGGCCGGCTATCCCTTCGCAGTTTGTCGTTTGATCACGAGAGGGCCCTTGAAGGCGTCCATGATGCGTGAGGCGGGGAGGCCGTTTTCCAGGAGTTGGGTCATGGCGTGGCAGTATTTCCTGATGTGAAGGAAGAACTTCCTGTACCCTTCGCAGAGATAGTGAAGCCCCGGTTCACCGTAGAAGGTGGTCGCGAAGCGGTGCTTGGGGCAGGCGCCCCTGCATGCCGCGAGGACCTCACATTCCCTGCACCAGCGGGGCAGGGCCGTCTCTTTCCTGGTCCCGAATCCCGACTGGAGCGATCGGGCCGCCATTTCCGCCAGCGTGTCGGTCTTGATGTTACCGAGTTTGTACTCGGGATAGACGGAATGATCGCAGGCGTAGACATCGCCGTTGTGCTCCACGACGAGCGATCGGCCGCACCGGTCGGCGTGGACGCAGACGGGTGAAGGGTTCCCGATCCAGGCGTTCAGCGCCCACTCGAAGTTCATGACAAAAACCCTGCCCACATCATTGCGGACCCATTCCTCGTAAATGGAGATGAGAAAGTCGCCGTATTCCCCGGGGACAAGCGTCCAGGGGGTGACCCCGGTCTCGCCTTCTTCTTTGTCAAGCGATGCTGGCCCTGCGAGGCGCAGACCAAGCTGTTTGCTGTCCTCGCCAGGCATCCGCTCGACGATCGGCGTGAACTGGATGAACTCGACGCCTTCATTCCTGAAGAACCGGTAGACATCGAGGGGATGCTTCGCTGTCTCCCCGGCAACGCAGGCCATTATGTTGTAGTCGACCCGGTGTTTTTGCAGTAATCTCAATCCCCGCATTGCCCTGTCGAACGTTCCGTTCCCCTCATGGTCGCGACGATACCGGTCATGGATCTCTCTCGGGCCGTCGAGGCTGATGCCCACCATGAAATCGTGTTCTTTCAGGAAGGCGCACCATTCGTCAGTGAGGAGCGTCCCGTTGGTCTGAAGTGAATGGGTTATGGTCTTCGTCCCGACGAAAGGCCTCTGAAGCTCAATGACACGTTTGAAGAAGTCGACCCCCGTAAGGGTCGGCTCTCCGCCCTGCCAGACGAATTCGACGAGAGGGGTTGGCTGCGAGGTGATGTAGCTCGTGATGAAGCGGGACAGGACCTCATCGGACATCCGGTATTTCTCGCCTGCCCCGAACAGCGCCTGCTTCTCAAGGTAGAAGCAATACTCGCAGTTAAGGTTGCACAGCGGCCCTGTGGGCTTTGCCACCACGTGGATGCCCGCCTCAGGGCTCACATGGGACGCTTCAGTCTTTGCCTTGTACGTGCTCATGGTACTCTATACCATATCCCCCACCCCCGGGTGAAGGGGGTGGGGGATATACCGGGGAAAAAGGGTCGGAGTCTCAATCAGCTTTTATCTTTGCCTCTTTTGCCCGCACTTTCTTCCTGTCGCCGGCGGAGAGCCTGGATTCACCAGGTCTCACGACCACTTTCTCAATGGTGCCCGTGAACCTGAACGGCACGTCATAGGAGAGGCTGACAGGCGTGCCCGTGTCTTCGCCCACGTCGAAGGTCTCGTCCAGGGACAGGCGGAAGGGAACGGTCTTTTCGATCCGCCCCCGGGCGACCTCTTTGCCGTCCACGCTGAGCGTTCCGGTGCCGCCCTTGCCGACGCCTCCGCCGTCATGCAGGAAGTCGAAGACAACGTTGTGCCTGCCCGGTTTCAGGGCTTCCCTGCCGCCAATGTTGTAATGCTCGATGTTGGCGAAGTTGTAGTGAAAGACCGGCTTGCCGGACTCGAACATCAACGCGTACCCCGCGCTGATCCCCCCATGAGTGACGATGATCCCCTCTTCGTTGCCCTTTTGGAGGACGACGTCGGCGGTGATGCGGAATGACTTGTTCTTCAGATCCGGCGCCGCCCCTTCCGGGATGCGCGTGATCGTTCCCGAATACGTGAACTCCGTACGTCCGCGCGTGAGGCTCGGGCGGATGGACACGTCCATCCGCGGCAACCTGGCGTTATCCAGCGGCAGGACGTTGTATTTTGCGGCCTCCGCGTAGAACAGCAACTGAAGGTCGTGAAGTTTTTCGGGATACTCGCCGGCAACGTTGACCGCCTCGCTGAAATCCTTCGCCACGTTGTAGAGCTCCCAGTTATAACCGTTGATGACGTCCTGCTTCGGGTCACGTGAATCACCGAGGGGTGTTACCGGGGTGGTGCAGGCCACCCAGCCGTCGTGGTAGATGCCGCGCATGCCGAACATCTCGAAGTACTGGGTCAGGCGCGTGGAAGGCGCTTTGGCATTGTTGAAGGAGTAAAGCATGCTTACGCCTTCGATGGGTTTCTGCGCCACTCCGTTGACCGCGGAAGGCTGCTCGATACGGGTTGCCTCCAGTATCGTCGGCACGATGTCGATGATGTGGTGCCATTGAGACCGGATGCCGCCCTTGTCCTTGATGCGCTCAGGCCAGGAGATGACCATGCCGTTGGCGGTGCCGCCGTAGTGCGAGGCGTATTGCTTCGCGTACTGAAAGGGTGCGTTCATCGCATGAGCCCAGGCCACCGGGTAGTGATTGTGCGTCTTCCACGTGCCCAGGTCGTCCTTGCGCTCCAGCATCTGTTTCAAGTTCTCAGGGATCCCGTTCAGGGAGGCTATCTCGTTGAATGAGCCCCCGATATTGCCCTCAACACTGGCGCCGTTGTCGCCGCAAATGTAGATGACCAGCGTGTTATCGAGCTGCCCCATCCGCTCAATGGCGTTAAGGACACGGCCGACGTTGTGGTCTGTCTGCGAGAGAAAGCCTGCGTACACTTCCATCATGTAGGTAAAAAGCTGCCTCTCGTCGGCGCTCAGGGAATTCCAGGCCGGCAATTCGGCGTGGCGTTTCGTGAGCTGGGTGTCGGCAGGGACGATGCCCAGCTTCTTCTGCCGTGCCAGGGTCTCCTCCCGTACCCTGTCCCAGCCCTGGTCGAACTTGCCCTTGTATTTCGCTATCCATTCCTTTCTCGGGTGGTGCGGTGAGTGGGTGGCCCCGGGGGCATAGTAGAGAAAGAACGGCCTGTCAGGTGCAACGGCCTTCTGGTTGCGTACCCACTTTATGGCCTGGTCCGCCATGTCATAATCGAAGTTATAGTCCGGGTTTGCGAGGTACGGCTCGATGGGCCTCGTCCCTTCAAAGGCTGCCGGTCTCCACTGATCCGTTTCGGCGCCTATGAACCCGTAAAAGTGCTCGAACCCGAGCCCCGTGGGCCAGACATCGAATGGTCCGGCCTGACTGGTCTGCCAATCAGGCACATTGTGGTTCTTCCCGAACCAGGAGGTGTTCCAGCCTTTCTGCTTGAGGACCTCGGCGATCGTCGCGGTGTCCCTGCCCATCAGGCTGTCGTAGCCGGGGAATCCCGTCGCCGTCTCCATGATGGTCCCGGTGTGGACCGAGTGATGGTTGCGGCCGGTGAGCAGCGATGCGCGCGTGGGCGACGAGAGTGCCGTGGTATGGAACTGTGTGTAGCGCAGGCCGTTTTTCGCCAATCGGTCAAGGGTAGGCGTGTCGCATGGCCCTCCGAAGGTGCTGGATGCCCCGAAGCCCACGTCGTCAAGGATAATGAGAACGATGTTTGGCGCCCCCTTTGGTGCATGGACCGGTACTGGAAAATCGGACTTCGAATCTTTCGTGGTGAGTCCTATCTGCCCCTTGAACTGCTGAGGCGGCGCTGGCAGAACTTCCTGTGATGACGCGATGCCGCCGAACAATGTCCCCAGCGCCACCACGGAACTGACTGCCACCAGGGGACCGCTGCCCCGCGCTTTTGCTATCTGCCGTACACATTCCTTCTGTTTCATGGTCCCTTTTCCCTCCTTCTATATTCTTTGCCCGTCCACATGACCGGGCCGATCCTCCACTCGCCATCCGGTTGGCCTCAAAAGGCGAACTGGATCCCCGTTATCGGGCCCTGCATCGTCACGTTGAACCTCGGGGAATGAGCGGTCTTGTAATCGAGGTAGAGTGCCCTGTAGCCCAGGAAACCGGTTATGCCCGGGGTGAAACGGTATCCGACGAGGGCCGCGGCGCTCCAGCTGAAATCGGAACCCACACCGAAACCCCCGATATCGCCCCTCAGGTTGAGGACCACCTTCTCGGTGAGGTTCGTATTGAAGGACAGGCCGATCATCGGGTCCGTAAAATCCACGGAGCTGGTGGGGTTTTCGGGCCCGCTCGTGTCGAGGCTGCTGTGCATGTACCAGTAGCGGCCGCCCCCGTACACGTCAAGAGAGGCCGACCTGGCGCTGTCCCTATCGCCCAGCTGCCACTTGCCGGCCTGGTAGATGACCCCGAATTCGACGAGCCACGTTTCCACGGTGGCGGTGATATCTCTCGTGGAAGGCTGTGCCGAGCCGCTCGATACCGCTGTGAGCGTCTTGTCCTCCCTCATCTTCAGGTATATGGGGTCGGCAAAGAACCCGAGCCTGCCCTTTCGCGCTTCCATGTGCATCAACCCGCCGACCTCAAGGTTCTTCATGATGTCCGAGAAGGACATGGAAGATGACGTGCTGTAATCGCCGACGGTAACCTTTCCGTGCATGCTGACGGCCCACATGTAAGGCGCTACGGTGAAATTCCATTCGCCGCCGCTGCCGCCTTTTGCGGGTTTGCCCGCACCGGGCGCGGTTGTCTGCCCGTGAGCCAAAGGACTCAGAAAGGTCACACATACAAGAAATATCATGGATACTGACGACAAAATGCCTGTTATCTTCATCACCCTATTCTCCTTCTTGCCGCCGGGCCGTGTTCGAGTTTCCCCGGCGCTGATGCATCGATCATGATCTCTGCCGTTTGATCTCTTGCGTTTTCTTCCTCATTTTTTTCAAGGCCTCGATTCCCTCCCACGACAGGTCCCTGCCCATGGCAACCCTCGACGTTTCGCTGAGCAGTTCAATGGCCCCGAGAAGCGCGCTTCCGTCTTCAGATCCCACATACTGTTCAAGGTCCTCCCGGGCATCCCAGTCGACCGCAAGGGTGAGGACCTCCTCATCTTCAATGTCCCGGCTGATCCGGCAATCCCGACACCCCTTCTGCCCGCGTATCATGGGGAGGAGTGCCTCGAGTGTCTGGTGCAATTCCTGGAACTTGCCCGGATTGGCCTTCATCTCGATCGTAAGTTTCACAAATGTGACCCTCATCGTGCGTCCTTCACACTGGCAATACGCGTGCCGGAAAGCCTGGCCCGGTCACACCGCGGTCAACGTCTTGATTCCATGGGGGTATTGTTGAATATCGATAAATGGTGCTGAAAGGCAAGCTCTCAACATATTGAGGTTTCCGCAACATGTTGAGAGCAATGTATTGAGGTTTTGCTCTTTACGGACGCTTGATCCCCAGTTTTTTCAAGCGAAACCGCAGCGTACTCGGGTGAAGCCCGAGAAGGGAGGCGGCACCGCCCCGGCCGTCTATCTTCCAGCCGGATTCGCCGAGTACCTTGAGGATGTGCTCCCGCTCTATCGCGTCGAGCCCCTTAAGGGAATCCTCTCTCTCCTGGAAAACCTGTGTTTCGAGCCCGTCCGCAAGCTGCAATAGCGGACCGGGACTCGTGATGACGGCCCTCTCGATCGCGTGTTCCAGTTCCCTCACGTTCCCCGGCCAGGACTGGTTTTGCAGGGCCTTCATGGTATTCTTCGGGATCGTCTCGAACCTTCTGCCGATCTTCCGGGCATGCTTGTCCACGAAGTGCCGGACAAGCAGGGGGATGTCGTCCCGCCGCATCCTCAGGGGCGGGATGGAGATGGGAAAGACATTGAGCCGGTAGAAAAGGTCCTCACGGAATCGCCTGTTCGCGACATCATCCTTGAGGTCGCGGCTCGTCGCGGCGATCACCCTGACATCGACCTCAATGGTTTGAGGGCTGCCGAGCCTTTCGAACTTCCCGTCCTGCAGGACCCTGAGGAGCTTCGTCTGCAGCTCCAGGGGCATCTCACCGATCTCGTCCAGGAAGAGCGTCCCGCCGTGCGCGAGTTCGAAACGGCCGACCTGTCTTGCATGGGCCCCGGTAAAGGCCCCTTTTTCGCGGCCGAAGAGTTCGCTCTCGATGAGATTTGCCGGAAGGGCGGCGCAGTTCACGGTGATCATCGGGCGTTCCCTGCGGGCGCTCATTTCGTGGATGGCATGGGCCACCATTCCCTTGCCGGTGCCCGTCTCGCCCAGAATGAGCACCGTCGCGTCCGTCGGGGCTACCTGCCTGACCTTGAAAAGAACGTAATTGAGCGCGTCGCTTTTCCCGACGATCTTCTCGAAACCGAGACCCGCCTTTATTTCTTCCCGGAGATAGAGGTTTTCTTTCTCCAACTGGAGCTTCAGCCGCCCGATCTCTTCCAGGTTCGCCCGGAGCTCCGCCTCCATCTGCCTGCGCTCCGTCACGTCAACGGACGCACCCATGAGAAGCTGCGAGAGTCCCGACCCGTCCGACGACAGGTTCCCCCGGGAAGATATCCAGGAGAAGCCCCCGTCAGGACGCACCACCCGAAAGTCTATTTCGAAGGCCTCGTTCTTCTCGAAACTTTCCCGTATCCGCTCGCTGATCCTTCGCCGGTCGTCGGGGTGTACCGCATTGAGAAGCCCTTCAAACCCCGCGTTCTCATCGGGATCAAGGCGAAACAGCTCCCAGAGCTTTCGGGTTGTCCAGATCAGACCCTTCTCCTTATCGAGGACCCAGAGCCCCGCTTCGGCGGCGGATGCCGCAAGGCTCAGGCGCTCCTCGCTTTCACGCAGGGCCTGCTCCGCCATGCTTCGCTCGAGGGCATTCACAAGCAGCTCCCCCAGCATACGCAACCGCGGGACGTATTCCTCCGGGCATGTCCGGCCATCCTCGCCCGAGCTTATGCCGAGCGTGTACTCCGTGGACGACTGGAGGGAAGCTATCGGTATGTAAAGACCGGAGCGGACATTCCACTCCTGGAGCCACCGTTTATCGGGGGCGGCTTCTTCCGGAAGGTCGTCGAGGCACGAAAAGGCGATTATTTCCCGCTCCACTGCCAGTTTGCGGTTAAAGTAGGGAAAAAGCGAGGTAGGCAGCGGGGCCGCGACGGGATACGGCGAATCACCCGAGACATCGGCATTATGGGTGACCATGCATAGCGTCTTGACGGGCAGGCGCCGCAGCAGGGAACACCGGTCGATCCTGAAGAACCGTAATATCCCCTTCAATGCGTTGTTTATCTCGTTGTCGACCTGTTCAGGGTGGAGGGAAACGAATCTCGCAGAAAGATCGGCCAGGAATCTTTCGAATTCCAGTCGCTCTCTCGATGCCGTCTGCTCAAAAGGGTCAGCACACTTTCTTTTGTTCACGAAGGTACCTGTTTCACATGATATCCGCGACCAGTGACCATGTCAATATTGACCTGTTCCGGTGAGACGGTCCACTTCCGCTGGTGGCAGCAGGCGCCCCTGCAAAACCAGAATCTCCTTTATAGACGCTCCCTTGTTGCTTAAAGGAGAAGACACCCTGTTTCCCGGAACGGCGATCATGCCCCATCAGGGCAAATGGGCACGATCTCGATACGTTGACAGATTAGCGCGCGACCTGACAGATCAGGTGGCATCTCGGCATTTCAGGAATGTTCCCTCCGATGTGTTTCGGGGGCGCATGGGGGGTGCGGGAAAACAATCGTCCAGCCGAATTCATTTGATAAATGTTTCGTTGATTAGTAGTATCTCTGTTCGTACACATCCATGAGGGAGTCCTATGAATATCACAAAAGAAGAACTGAAAGAGGTCCTGCTGAGACACAAACAATGGCTGTCGGTAGACGAGGGTGGGGAATGTGCCGACCTCTCCGGCATAAACCTCTCTGAGGCGAACCTTGCCGGGGCGAACCTTGCCGGGGCGGATCTGTCCCGTGCCAACCTCACTCGCGCGGACCTGTCCGGGGCGAATCTCTTTGACGCCCGCTTGACCGGGACCGACCTTTCGGGCGCCAACCTCTCCCGAGCCAACCTCTCCCGAGCATACATGGCCCGCGCGGACCTTGCCCGGGCGGATCTGTCCGAGGCGGATCTGTCCGATGTCAATCTCGTCCGCGCCAATGTCTCCGAAGCCAATCTGATTCGCGCTACCCTCGCCGGCATCAATCTGTCCAATACAGACCTGTCCAATACAGACCTGTCCGGCGCTGTCCTCACCGACGCCATCCTCGCACGCGCGGACCTTACGGATGCCATCCTCACCCGCGCGGACCTCTCCCGTGCTTATCTGGCCCGCGCGGACCTCTTCGAGGCCGACCTCACCGGTGCGGACCTTAGTGAGGCGAATCTCACCGGTGCGAATCTCTGCGAGGCGAATCTCACCGGTGCGGACCTATCTCGTGCCAAACTGGATAATGCCGAGTTCGCGGGCGCAACATGGAGTGACGGAACAACAAAATAGGATCACAACAAAAACCACCTTGGCGAAGGGTGGTGAAGGCTGGGGCGCCTTCACTCCGGTTGGGGACCGGAACCCTTCGGACCAAAGTGGCGAGGCAAGCTTACCTTACAGGTAAGTATAATACAGGTTCCGCCAGGCGCAACCCTCTCCCTTCACGCTGTTGACGCGCAAAACAGTAGCGCTCTCTGGAAAGGACGGGCATGACGGACGATCACTCGCGGGTCAACCGGTATCCCTGTTGTCGCCCAGCACTTCCCTCACTTTCTTCAAAAGAACGTCGGGCAAGATCGGTTTCTGGAGGAAGTCGAGATCACCGTCCCCGATACCCTTGTCGAGAAAGACGTCCCTGGTATAGCCGCTTGTGAAGATCACCCTGATATCGGGCCTCAGCTTCTGTATCTCGTCGTATACCTGCCGCCCGTTCATTCCCGGCATCACGGAATCGAGGATGAGGAGATCGACGGTGCCGGCCTTCCTGAACTGTTGAACCGCGTCGGCCCCGTCGATGGCCTTGACAGTGGTGTACCCGTAGCGGGCGAGAACCTGGCAGATCAGTTCCCGGACCATGTCGTTGTCCTCCGCGACAAGGATTGTCTCATGACCTCCCTCGACCATGGGCGGGAGCGCTTCCTCCTCCCTGCCGGCGCCTTTCGCGATGGGCAGATAGATCTGGAAGGTCGTTCCCTTGCCCGGTTCGCTGTACAGAGAGATGTACCCGTCATGCTGTTTCACGATCCCGTAGACCGTAGAAAGCCCGAGCCCCGTACCTTTCCCCACCTCCTTGGTGGTGAAGAAGGGCTCGAAGGCCCTCTCCCCCGTCTTCCTGTCCATACCCACACCGGTGTCGGAAACGCAAAGAAGGGCGTACCTCCCGGGTTGGCCGTATCCGTGGAGATGACGGAAGTCTTCGGTGAGCTCCACCGCCCGCGTCTCTATGGCGAGGGTCCCCCCGCCCGGCATGGCGTCCCTCGCGTTGGTGGCAAGGTTGAAGAGTATCTGGTCGATCTGGGTGGTATCGGCGGTGATGACGATCTCCTCGGGGGCGAGGGAGATCTTTACCTCGATATCCTCCGTGACAAGTCTTCTCAGGAGCTTTTCGGTCCTTCTCACGATGCTGTTTATGCCAACGGGGTTCAGGATGATGGCCTGCTGCCTGCTGAAGGCCAGAAGGCCCCGCACGAGATCCGTCGCCTTCTGCGAGGCGGACAGTATCTGGTCCACGTATGCCAGCAGGGTCTCGTCGCTCATACTTATTCTCAGGAGGTCTGCATACCCCACCAGGGCGGTGAGGATATTATTGAAATCATGCGCGATACCTCCCGCCAGCGTGCCCACGGCCTCCATCTTCTGGGAGTGGAGAAGCTGATCCTCCAGGGTCTTCTCCCTCGTCACGTCTATGATGCTCCCCGAAGGCACCTTCTCGCCCTGAAACAGGGTGGTGGCCCCGATGACCCTCAGGTTGACGACCTTGCCATCTTTCCTGACCGTCCTGAAATCATACTCGATGCGTTCCGCCTCTCCGGCCGCCCTCTTCCGAATGTTCTCCGCCACCATATCACGGTCGCCGGGATGGGTGATGTCGAGCGGACCCAGCCTGTCGACGATCTCGTCATAGCTGTATCCGACGATCTCGCAAAACTGCCTGTTCACGTATCGGAACAGTCCGTTCTGTACGATATAGAAACCGATCAGGGAATTCTCGACGACATTCCGGTACTTCTCCTCCGATTCGACGAGGGCCCTCTCGGCAATCTTTCGGTCCGTTATGTCCTGGACCGCCCCGTATATCTTCAGGACCACGCCCTCGTCGTCCCTCACGATCCTCGTCCGCGCGAGCGCATTCCTCACTTTCCCGTCGCGACGGATGATGCGGTGCTCGAAGTCGGCGGGCAACCAGGCGGCATCCTCCAGGGTCCTGTTCTTCTCAACCATCCCGTGGAACAAGGGCCACTCTTCAGGGGGGAGGAAGCGCACCGCGAACTCCTCCCTCGTCATCCGGTACCCTCCCTCACGCTCGACGGTGGTGCCGCAAAAGGCATAGAAGGGATCGTTGAACACAAAGATCTCCTCCGGAAGGTCAACTTCCCAGTAGACAATGCTCGCGAGGTCCATCGCCTGCGACAGCTGGAGCCTGCTCGTGCGCAGGGCCTCCTCCGATCTCTTGCGTTCCGTGATGTTCTCCACGGTGCCTTCGTAGTACGCGATCTTCCCGTCACCGTCCTTGACGGCGCGGGCATTCACCGACGCCCAGACCTTCGTCCCGTCCTTCCTGTAGAACTCGGTCTCAAACCCCTCGACGTAGCCCTGTTGCTCCAGAGCACCCCGGAACCTGGCCCGGTCACCGGGCGTGACGTATAACTGGCGGGTGACATCGGTCAGGGCCTCCGCCATCTCTTCCGGGGAGGCATAGCCCAGTATGCGGCTGAAGGCCGGATTGCCCCCGAGGACCCGGCCCTCCGGCGACGACTGGAAGATACCCATGACAGAGTTCTCAAAGATGGAACGGTATTTCGCTTCGCTCTCCGCCAGGCTCTTTTCCGCCCTCGCTCGATTCTCCCTTTCGTCGAGGAGCCTTCTGTTCCTGTTGAGAACGATAAGGGCGGCGACGCAAACGGGCACGAGGAACATGATCAGAAGCCATATGGAGACGTATCTCATCTTTGCCACTATCCTCCGCTGATCCTCGAGGACGGTGCTCATGTAGATGCCCGTACCGATGTAGGACCCTATCTCGGGCAACCCGACCACGTAGGCAAGCTTCTCCTGAACATCGTGAACCGTGGGAAGCGTATAGTAGTGGTACCGGACAAAGGACCCCTCCGGGCGCTCTCTGGCGGCCCTGACCAGTTCCCTGATGATGTACGTCCCCCTGACGTCCCGGAGGTCCCACTGGTTCGTCATCTCCCTGACCGGCTCGTAGGGCTGGACCAGCATGATACCATCGTAGGACGACATGAAGACGTAGTTCTTTCCGTTGCGGTCCTCGTACGTCATGGCGCGGACGACGGGCCGTATCCGACGCAAAGCCTCCTCGCGGCTTATCTCCCCGGAACGCACCTTTGCAAGTGTCGGCTCTATGATGTTGCGGGCGACGGAAACGGTGTTGATGAGGCCCTGGCGGTACTCCCTCTCGACACCCTCAAAGAGGGTGTTGCTGTAATACTGGGTGACAACGAGGAACACTCCTACGAAAAGACACGCGAGGACCATGATGGCGATCAGGGGCTTGACAAGCGAGGATGTGACCCGGCGTGTTCTGTCTTCTGCCATCTGCACCTCTCCTGACACAATTATAGACGGTGAACGCGAAAAGGACAAGAATGGTCACGCGGGACAGTATAACAGCTTAACACCATAATTTCTTTATTGCAAAATGGTTCTTATAGGAGGAGAATAAGGTAAACCAGAACACAAGAAAGATGTGGCGACAGCATGTGAACGCACAACACCATTCCAACGCAACACGGAGGTGAACATATGAACTCAGTGGTTGTCCTGATAATCAGTCTGGTCGTGTTCTTTGTGGGCTACCGCCTTTATGCCGGGTACATCGACAGGAAGGTCATCAAGGCGGACCCCAAGAAGGCAACACCCGCCAAGATGTACATGGACGGCGTGGAGTTCATGCCCACGAGCAAGAACGTCCTCTTCGGCTACCAGTTCAAATCGATCGCCGGCGCCGGGCCGATCATCGGCCCCATCATCGCCATCCAGTGGGGCTGGCTCCCGGCTCTCGTCTGGATACTGCTGGGGACCTTTTTCATCGGCTGGGTCCAGGACTACGGGAGCGCCATCATGGCCATGCGCCACGAGGGCGCCTCTTTCGGAGGCTTGAGCCACAAGCTCATAAGCCCCCGGGCACGGACGATCCTCCTCTCCTTCGTCTATTTCTACCTCCTCCTCATCGCCGGCGCCTTCGGGAACGTTGTCGTCGATACTGCCATACGGCTGAAACCGGCACCCATGGCATGGCTCTTCCTGACCGTTGCCGGCATCGTCGCCGGACAGATGATCTACAGGTGGAAACGGGACATCATCCTCACGACGATCGTCACCGTCATCATCGCAATGGCCGGCATCTGGGTCGGCACCGTGGCACCTTCGAATCAGATAATAGGCGAGACGCTGTCGAACAGCCGGCTCCTGTGGGCGGTGGCGGCCTTCGTCTTCTGCTATTTTGCCGCTGTCCTGCCCATCTGGAAGTTCGCACTGCCCGTCAACTACGTCGCTGCCTACATCGTTTTCATCGGCCTTTTCGTCGGGATCATCGGGATCTTCATCCTGCACCCCGACTTCACCCTGCCCGCCGTCACGAGCTTCTCGATCCCCATCGGCCCCGTCTGGCCCATCATGTTCGTCACCATAGCCTGCGGGGCGATCTCGGGCTGGCATAGCATCGTGTCGAGCTCGGGCACGGCACGGCAGCTTGAGAACGAACTGGACGCGCGGCCTGTCGGCGCGGGCGTCATGTTCGTCGAGATGATGCTGGCGGCCTTCGCCCTCATCATAGCCGGCACCATATACGCCTCCCCCGCCGATTACGGGGCGGCCATCAAACTCGGCCCCGGAGGGGTCTTCGCGGCCGGCGTGGCGAAGTTCCTCAACGCCGTGGGGCTTCCCACGGATATAGGCAGGTCCTACGGAAGTGTCATGATGGTGGTCCTCGCGATCACGATCATGCAGCTTGTCGTGCGCTTCATGAGGGTCGCCACGTCGGAGCTTCTCGCCGGCTGGCATCCCGTTTTCCGCAACGCCCACGTGGGCACCTTCATCGCCAGCATCCTCGGCATCGTCCTTGTCCTCACCGGATGGTGGCAGTACCTGTGGGTGCTCTTCGGAGGCGCCAATCAGCTCATGGCATCGCTTGCGCTGATGCTGATCACAGCGTGGCTCATGTCGGAAGGAAAGTCCTATTCCTGGGCCCTGTGGCCGATGATATTCATGTTCATCACGACCATCGCCGCCCTGCTCTACACGTCCTACAACCTCCTCAACAAGGTGCTCACGGGGGCCGTGAAGGGTCAGGCCCTCATAGGCAACACCCTCATGGGGCTCGTGGGCATATTCCTCGTCGTCGCGGCGATCATCCTCGGCATCGAGGGAGTCAAGGCATTCAACAAATACCGGGCCTTGAAGAACGGAAAGCTGGCCGAATCGGCCGGGGCCTGAGATACCAGGATGAGGGGGCGCAACCCCATCCTCATTAAGGAGATATAAGGAACATGGGTGAAAAAGAAGGAAAAGAGAAGAAGAAAGGTGGTTTCTTCGGGGCGGTGAAGGAGTTCGTCTACGGCGTCGCGGCACACGACTCCGCGCGTTTCGCCCTGAAATCGCGGGCAAGCATGGAGCACCTGTTCATCCTCATCACCATGGGTGACATGCTCGGGGTGCCTATCTTGCCGCCGTACTATTCGCTGAGGCTCCTGCCCTACGTTGTCCCCCAGATATCCACCTGGAAGCGCAGGATGCTCCGGGAGAAGGACCTGACGGACGCCCTGGCATGAGGCCTCGGCGGCAGATCGCATGGCACGCGAGCCTGTGTCGGATGAAGGCTTGAAGGATCCAGCATAACTCAAAACAAGGGGGTGGTTCCCATTTCACTGGCAAAAATATTCGAACAGTATCCGGACAGGCATTACATCATGTTCGGCGGCAAGGGAGGCCTGGGCAAGACCACGTTTTCCGCCGCAGCCGCCTACTACCTGGCGAAACAGGGGAAGAAGGTGCTCGTCTTTTCCGTCGATCCTCAGGCATCCTTAAGCGATATCTTCAAGAAGGATATCTTCGGCAAGGGCCCGACGGAGATCATGCCCAACCTGTACGCGCAGGAGATCGACGCGGACCACCGCGTCAGGGAATACCAGCAGGAGATCCGTCAGAAGATCCTCGACATGTACGGCATGGACAAGATACCCGAGGAGATCGAGAGCTACATCCAGGCCGCGGCCGCGGAGCCGGCCATGGAAGAGAGCGCCATCTTCGACGAGGTCGTCGACATCGTCGTCAAGGGCGGCTACGATTATTATATCTACGATCTCGTGCCCCTCGGCCACGCCCTCTACTATCTCAGCATGGCCTCCGTCTACGACGCCTGGATAGGGAAGATCACCGGTCTTCGCCAGCAGATGCGCGAGTACGACCAGGTGGCCGCGACGATACGCAGGGACAAGGACCTCGACGAGGACGCCATTCTCAATGAACTCCTCTACATCAAGGACCGCATCAACAAGTCATCGAGCATCCTGACGGACAAGCAGAAGACGGCGTTCTTCTTCGTCCTCACCCCCGAGGAGATGATCATCAACGACACCCTCAAGGCCGCCGACCTTTTCGCGAAGTTCGACGTGCCTTTAAGCGGCTACATCGTCAACAGGGTCCTCCCCGCCGAGCTGAAAGGGCAGAACATCCCCGACTATCTCAAGCATCGCATCGAGATGCAGGACCATTACCTGAAGGTGATCGACGAGGTCTTCAAGGACCAGATACACGCCTGGGTCCCCGAGATGGAACGGGACGTCACCGGTCTCGAGATGATCGAGAAGCTGTCAAACACCATGTTTGGTTAAGGGAGGGATTCTTCAATGGGCCAGATAACAACAAACATGACCAAGTTCATGCAGGACCATCCCGGTCTGAAATACATCTTCTTCGGCGGTAAGGGCGGCGTCGGCAAGACCGTCATGGCCGGGACCGCCGCGCTCTGGGCGGCAAAACAGGGGAAGAAGACCCTGCTGGCCTCCACCAACCCCGTCCATAGCCTGTCGAACCTCCTCGGGCAGGACGTCTTCGGCAAAACGGCCGTCGTCTGCGACGAGGCCCTCTGCCACGCCTTCGAGATAGACACGAAGGACACCATAGAGAGGTCCAAGCAGGAGATCAGGGAGAAGATAAACTGGTTCCTCAAGTTCGCAGACATCACGACCAAGGCCGATGAGTTCGTCGAGTCTGCGACGATGAACCCCGCCTTCGAGGAATCGGCCATGTTCGAGAACATGACGGACATCATGTTCAAGGACGAATACGACTTCTACGTTTTCGACACGGCTCCGACGGCCAACGCCCGCCGGCTGCTCGGCATGTCGAAGGTCTACTCGCTCTGGGTCGACAAGATGCTCAAGAGCAGGGAGGAAGCCAAGTCGCTCCGGGAGATGCTCTCCTTCTCCAAAAAGGAGGAGCAGGACCCTCTCATGGAGTACCTTCTGAGCTTCAAAGACAGGATGGCGCGGGCCCAGTCGCTGCTCACGGACAACGCCCTGACGGCGTTCTTCTTCGTGACATTGCCCGAAAGCCTCCCCATCGCCGTCATCACCCGCTTCATAAACTGGTTCCTCGAGTTCGGCATCCCCGTCGGCGGCGTCGTCGTCAATGGCATCATCCAGAAAGAACAGGTGGGCGCCGACGCGGCGGAGTTCGTCCACCATCGCGTCAAGATGCAGGACGAGCACATGGAAGAGATATGGAACATCTTCGGCGACGGGGTGAGGGCAACCATACCCCTGCTGGAGACCGAGGTGAAGGGCGGCCCCATGCTGAACAGAATGATAGGCCACCTCTTCACGTAGAAAAGACCGTTCCAGGCTTCAGGTTCCAGGTTTCAAGTCAAAGACCTTAGAATGTTCAACTTTCTTTAAGCCTGGAACGTGGAACCTGAAACCGTCTTCACTTTATCCTGAAGCTGCCCATCAGGTTCTGCAGTCGACCGGACAGTTCCAGGAGGCTCGATGCCGAAGCTGCCGTCACCTCCGAACTTGCCGAGGTCTCGTTCGTTACCGCGGCTATCTGGACGATTTCACGATTGATCTCTTCCGACGCGGCGGACATCTGTTCCGTCGCGGAGGCTATCTGTGTGACCATGGTCTGAAGGCCCTCGGCGCTGCTGACGATCTCCCCCAGCGACCCGCCCGTCCGTGAGACAAGCTCCACGCCGGCCCCGACCTTCACACCGGCCTCTTCCATGGCCCTCGTCGCGTTCTCGACCTCCGCGCGCATTCCGTCGATCGTCTGGCCGATCTCCAGGGTGGCGTCGGCCGTCTTTTCGGCAAGCTTCTTCACCTCTTCGGCGACGACAGCAAATCCCCTGCCCACCTCTCCCGCCCGCGCGGCCTCAATGGCGGCGTTGAGGGCCAGAAGGTTCGTCTGGTCGGCGATCTCGTTGATCAGCCCCACGATCTCACCGATCTGCTCAGATCGTCTCCCCAGCGATTCCACCATCTGGCCCGACCTTCTGACCACCTCGGCGATGCTCTTTACCTCCTCAATGGATCGGCTCACCACGTCGGCGCCGCTCCTGGCGATACTGACGGCCGTGCTCGCCGACGCAGCTATGTCGCTTGTGTTTCTCGCAATGTCGACGATGGTCTGCGCCATCTCCTCCGCCGATGAGGCAACCTGTGAGGACTTTGCCGCCTGCTGCGAGGAACCGTTGCTCATCTGGCCGGCATGGATGCTGAGCTGGCGGCTTTCACCTGTCATCTGGTCCGCCGCCTCCTTGACCTCGTGGACAACGGCCCGCCAGCGGAGGACCATGTTCTGCATCTCCTCCAGCAACAGGGCCGTCTCGTTGTCGCCGCGCACGCTTATGTCTACCGCCAGATTGCCTTCCGACAGCCGTCGCGCCGCTTCGACACACTCGCCGAGGGGCACCGTGAGTTTCCTGCGCATGTAGAAGAAAGACATGACGCTCACGGCAGTGATGAGTGTGACGGCGATGGCAGCCACAAAGAGCACAATACGGTTGAATGCCGCGAGAAAATCACTTTGCGGCATTCCCATGTAAAGAACGCCGAGGCAGGTCAGCGCCGTGATGATCACGGAGACGGTGATGACGCCGGAGATGAAAAGCATGAATTTGGTGCCGATCTTGAGACTTTTGATCATGGTTCACCCTTTCCAGATTATTGGTGTTTCGCTGAATGGCTCGTAAGGTGCGGTATCTAACTTGGTTTATCGTGATAATCACCTCAAACTTTAGACCATTCTCGAATATCACCCCCCATCGGGGGACTCATCGCGGCCCTCCACTCGCGCTTTACAATTCCCTGCACCGCTGGTACAATCGGGAAAACTCAGGAGGAGGTACATCATGCGCTGTGAGAGGTGCGGCAACGAAAGCCCCGAGGGATCACGATTCTGCATAAAATGCGGAAAGGAGTTCGGTGCCTCCGGCTCGGGGATAACCGTCTGTCCTCATTGCGGAATCCAGATCGCCCCCGGGTCCCTGTTTTGCTCCGCCTGCGGGAAGTCCATAGGCGCCCCGCAGGGGGAGGTGAACCAGGGGAGGATGTCTCAACCCCCTCTCTCCGAGCCCCCGTCGGGAACCCTCACATCGAACATCGCCCTCGATGTCATCCTCTCCGTCATAACCTGCGGGATCTACTGGTTCTTCTGGCAGGCCCGGCAGATGCGCGCCATCAATCACCTCCTCGGACAGGAGAGATACAGCTTCTGGCTCTGGTTCTTCCTGACGCTCATCACATGCGGTCTCTACCACATCTACTACGAGTACTACATGGCCCAGGGCATCGTGGAGGCCCAGGATTCACGCGGTTACTTGAGGTCCAAGGACCTGCCGGTCTTAAGCCTCATCCTTACGATAATCGGCCTCAACATCGTGACCGACGCGATACAGCAGAATGAGATCAACAAGTTTTTCGGCAAATAAGATGGACCACCACCTCATCCCCCGAAAGATGGCCTCAGCCTTTGCCCTTCTTCTTCTTGTCCTCGCCGTTGTGCACGCGACGGGCATCCTGCCCTTCGGCACGCTCGCGGGGGTCCTTCCCGTCTTCTGTCCCTTCGAGCTTCTCACGGGCATCCCCTGCCCCGGCTGCGGCATGACCCGCGCCATCCTCTGCCTCATCGCTGGCAACCCCTCCGACGCCCTCCTCTACAACCCCTTTTCCTTCTTCCTGATCGCCCTCGTCACGGCAAGCATCCTGCCGCGCCGCTGGCTGGAAAGGATACCGACAGGCATCCGGTCCGTCCTGCCGCGCGCCTACGCGGTCATCCTCGGCCTCGTCATCACCTTCTGGGTATTCGACAGGCTGCTGCCGGCACTGGGGTGAAGACGGTTTAAACCGCTTGAGCCGCTTGAGCCGCTTGAACGCTAAAAGCCAAAATCCCCATCATCCCGGGACCCCGTAGGACGGTATTTAAAGAAAGTTGTCTCTAAACGCTCAAGCGGCTCAAGCGGCTGCAACCGTCTTCATTTTGGTGCTTTTTCCGGCAGGTATTCCTGACGGATCTTGGCGAGGCTTCGGAAGATGTTCTTCTTCACGTTGCGGTTGTGTTTCTTGAGGTCGGCAACTATGCCTTTCATGAGGCTGCGCTTCGAGACGTCGCCGCGAGGGCATTCCGAGGCGATGACGGGCAGGTTAAGGATCGTCGCGAGACGGGTGAGCTCCTTCTCTTCCACGTAGGCGAGGGGGCGGATTATGGCCAGTTCGCCGTCGAACATCTCCTGGTAGGGCATCATGGTACCGATCTCGCCTTGAAAGAAGAGGTTGAGAAGCATCGTCTCGATGATGTCGTCCATGTGGTGGGCAAAGGCGATCTTGTTGGCCCCGATGTCCCCCGCGAGGTCGAAGACCGCCTTGCGCCTGTTCCAACTGCACCAGAAGCAGTCGAGGTTCTCGATGTCTCCCGTCCAGTCCCCGGGGGGGCTGGCGATGATGTAGGAAAGACCTTCCTTTTCGAAGTAGTCGGCGAGCACGTCCGCGTTGACCCAGGGGAAACCCATGTCCACGTGACAGGCGATGAGCTCGTAGTCGATGGGCACGAATTTGAGCCGCTCCTGCATGATCTTGAGAAGACACAGGCTGTCCTTGCCGCCGGAAACGGCCACGATGACCTTGTCCCCGTCGGAGATCATCTTGTAGTCCCAGATGGCCTTGCCCGTTTTCTTGGTGATAAAGTAGAAGGGGCCGCGGATGTTCATGCCAGCGATTCGGCGAGGGTCCTTGCCTTGTCTATGTACTCCTGTCTGACGCCTCCTTCCGTCTGGCAACCCGGCGCGTTGACCTGTCCCGCGTAGGCGACCTTGAGAAGGTCGAAGGTCTTCCGGAATATGTCGATCGCCGGACGGCAGGAGTCCATGTCCTCGTCGGCGAAGGTCGTCAGGGTGACGGCCTTCTTTCCCTCTATGCGGGACCCATAGCTCTCGTCCATGAAGGCGATGGACCGGTCCATGACGAGCTTGAGCTGCCCCGAGGGGCCGAACCAGTAGATCGGTGTCGCGTAAATGATGAGGTCCGATTCCATGATGTACTTGCGGACATCCTTCATGTCATCATTTATCTTGCAGACGCCCCCTGGCAGGCAGACATAACAGCCCTGGCAGGGCCGGATATTGAGGTCATTGAGATAGAGCATCCGTACACCCCAACCCCTGTCCTTCAACACGGCCGACATCGCCCGGGCCAGTTCTACGGTGTTGCCCTTCTTCCGGGGACTCCCGAAAAGGATAACCGCACTCTTCATCACATCCTCCTTGGAGACAGGTAATGGGTAATGAGCCGTGGGCGACAGGGACACGTGACCACAACCTGCTTTTTTGTTGCCTTATTATATGGACAGACGGTTTCAACTTTCAAGAAAAGAAGACCGTTTCAGGTTACCAGAGAAAGACCGTGAAAAGGGATGGGCTGTCAACACCTGTAAAGGTTTCTTATCTTTCCCTGGAACCTGGGACCGGTCTTTATCCCTGAAACGGTTCTCATGTCTCTTGCCTGAAACTTGAAACGTGGAACCTGAAACGGTTTTTTCTTTCCGAAACCTTGTCTTACGGTATCAGAGTGGTTATAATGTACAGAGTTCGTTCACGGGATAAGGCATAGCATACGTATCCTGCTCCGCGGTCGGTCCCGACAAAGAGGGGGTGTCATGAACAACATCTTTCTGGGTATCATAACCCTGGCGGCAGTTGTTCTCGTTGTGTACGTCGTTTATATGATACTGAATCTCAAGAGGACCATCGCCTCGCTGGAGAGGTTCGTGGAGACCACGGAAACGAGTCTCCGACCGGCGTTGGACGAGTTGCAGGCGACCTTGAAGAGCGTCAGGAAGATCACCGATGACGTCGGCACCCTGACGGACGATATCCGGTATCTCTCGGGCTCCGTGAGAAGTGTCGGAGAGGCCGTGGAACAGGTAAGCTTCGCGGTGAAGAACGCGGCTCAGGCGTCGGTCAGCGAAACACAGGGATTGAAAGCCGGGATCAAGGCGGGCATAGGTTATTTTCTGAGAAACGTCTGCGCAAAGGGCGGAACGCGGCAGTAAAAAAAGGAGGTAATGTATGGGACAGCAGGACAGCGGTTTCAGTGCGGGTACGGTTCTTCTCTCTTTCTTCATCGGCGGAATAATCGGCGCGGGCGTGGCACTGCTCACGGCGCCGAAGACGGGACAGGAAACGAGGAAGATGATCAAGGAATTCGCCGAGGACGCCAGAGACAGGGCCGAGGATTATGTGGGCCAGGTGAAGGGCAAGGCATCGGGCCTCGTCGACAGGGGCAAGGAACTCCTCGACAAGGAGAAGAACATCATCGGCAAGGCCGTGGAGGCCGGGAAGGAAGCTTACGAAAGAGAAAAACAGGGTTGAAGCGCCATCAATCTCTGACATCACTCATTAAGGCTGTCCCCCGGGGAGGGGACAGCCTTATGTCTTTTCGGGCGGACCAATGATCACGGGCAACAGGTTTTACGATCTCGTCCTCATCTTCATCGTCGCGGTGCTCGGGTACCTGACATACAGGATCCTCGACCCCTTTCTATCCCCCATCATGTGGGCTGTCGTCTTCTCTCTCGTCTTCTATCCTTTCTACGCCTTTATCCTGAGGTACGTGAGGTACAGGGCGGTCGCATCGGTGCTCACGCTCCTCGCCATCTTCCTTATCATCATCGGGCCTTTCTCCTATTTCGCCTATCTTCTGACCCTGGAGACGGTCTCTCTCGTGAACCGCCTCCAGGGAACCGAGAGCAACCTGCTCCAGAGCTTTCTCGGCCACCCGGTGGTCAACACCTTTGTCCAGAAACTCCTCGTTATCCTCCGCATGACGGAAGTGGAATTCTACGAAGCCGTCACCCACGGCATTCTCAACGTGGCCAAGGCATCCACGGGTCTCATAAAGACGGGTTTCGGCAATATCGTCACAGGCGGCATCAATTTCATTTTCATTTTCCTGTGCACCTTCTTCTTTCTCGAGGATGGTCCCGCCCTCATCGAAAAGCTGGAGAGCTTCATGCCCTTTTCCCAACGGCAGCGCTCGCGGCTCCTCCAGCAGACAAAGGACATCGTCATCTCCACCATCTATGGAGGTGTCGTCGTCGCCATGTCGCAGGCGATCATCGGCGGCATCACCTTTGCCCTTCTCGGCATCCACTCCCCCATGGTCTGGGGCCTTGCCATGTTCGTCTCGTCCTTCATTCCCGTGGTTGGCACCTTCATCGTCTGGGGCCCTATCGTCATCTATCTCTTCTTTCAGGCACAGTATCTGAAAGGTGTCATCCTCATTCTCGTCGGAGTTCTTGCGATAAGCTCCGTTGACAACATTCTGAGGCCGCTCATCATCAAGGGCAAGATGAAGATGCCCACGGTCGCCATATTCTTCGCCATCCTCGGGGGTATCAAGTTCTTCGGTTTCATAGGGTTCATCCTGGGCCCCCTCGTCCTCGCTCTCTTCATCTCCGTCTTCGAAATCTTCCGGTATTCCGAAGAGGAAAAATACAAGACGGAAAATAATGACCAATGACCAAATTCCAATAACCAGACAAACAGACAATAACCAATAACCAAAAACGATACAGGCAGTCCGTTGTGCCTTTCCCTTTGTTCAATTGGTTATTGGTAAATTGGTCATTATCCTTTTCATTGGTCATTGGAATTTGATTATTGGTTATTTTTGTTACCTTGGTTTGCTCCCGAGAGTCAGCATATGCGTTGCCGTAGATCTGTTTTGAACAGATGTGGGATGTCTCCGTTTCCCGGCCTTCAGCCTCAAACCTGAGGCCTGGAACCTGGAGCTGTTTCCAGGAAACACTGCGGGTCCTCCCCCAGAAAGTCCTTCCCGCCCCGGGAGAGGGAACAGGCGTATGCGATGGCCCGGCACCCGCGGCACCCCGCCCATCGGGCACAGGTGCGGCATTTCCCGCTGTAAGAGTCCCTGTCACGAAGGGCGGCGAGGACCTCCGAATTCGCCCACACCTCCCTGAGACCATCCTTCAGGATATTGCCGATGGGGATGCCTATCCTTCTGCAGGGTGTGAACGTCCCGTCGGGAAGCACTGTGATCCCCGATATCCCCGCCGCGCATCCCCCCAGGGCAGGCGCGTCGGGATCCATCCCGCCACGGCCGTCCGCGAGCTGTGCCGCCAGGGGGTCCCCCGTTGTGATCTCGAGGCCGGGGACGGCAAGTGAGAGTATCTCTTCGTAGAGCCTCCTCAACCTTTCCCTGCCAAGCATCCTGCCCGACAGGGCCGAACCCCTCCCGTAGGGCACGAGCCTCGAGAAACCGAGGCGCTGCACGCCTGCGCCGGCGGCGATCGCCACGATATCGGGAAAAGAATCCCCGTTCAATTCGGAGAGGGTCACGTTCATCGTGACCGTTATACCGGCATCGAGAAGGTGACCGATCCCCCGCATGGCGGCGGAAAAACTATTTTTTCCGCGAATCCTTTCGTGCAGTTCCTCCGGCCCCTCCACGCTCACCTGCACTCCCCGGACGGCAAGTTCGGCGAGCATCCGCGCCTTTGCCCCGTCCACAAGGGTCCCGTTGGTGAGCAGATAGGAGGCAAACCCATATCGGGATATACCCCGCAATATATCGGGAAGGTCTTTTCGAAGGAAGGGTTCGCCGCCGGTCACGTTGAAGCTCGGGGCGAAGGGTATCTCGTACGTCTCCGACCAGCTTCGGACGGTATCGGAAATGTCGGCGAGGCCCCTGCCGATCTCCTCGAGGGTCATTTCCTTCCCCGGGCTTCCCTCCTGGTAGCAGTGGGTACAGGCCAGGTTGCATCTCTCGGTCAGGTGCATCTGGACAAAGAAATCGAAGGCGTTCTCAGCGATGGACCTCATCGGCATCACCCAAAAGAAAGGCAGTAAGGACGGCATCCTGGCCCTCACTGCCTTTCACGCTCACGTTGCAGACCTGCAACGTCAACCCTTTCAGCTTTTTCACTTGTGGCATCTCTTCGTGGTGTCCTTTATGAGGGCCTTCTTGATGCCGTGCCAGAACGAGGCCTCCCTCTCGAGTGTCCTTTTTTCCGTCTCCTTCTTCATGTGCTTCTCACCTCCTTTTCCTCGTCGGATAAGAATCGTGAATCACATGCATGGAATTAATTATAGCAGGCTATAAGCAAAGGTCAACCCACCCCCGTTCCCGGGCAGGTCGCAGGTCGCAGGTCGCAGGTCGTCAAAGAAAGACGGTGGAGGGGGATCGGTTTTCAACACGATTGTTGACCCGGCAGAGGATCTTTTTGGCCTTTGAACCTGAGACTTGCGACCTGAGACTTGAGACAGTTCTTTTACAGTCCCTTCATCCCATCGGCAAGCGCCTGAAGGCCGTTGCGGTCGACTACGGTGATGCGTCGTCCCTGCATCGCGATGAGTCCCTGTCCCGCCATTTTCGCCGTGATGCGCGAAAGGGTCTCCGGTATGGTTCCGAGGAGGCTTGCCAGTTGGCCCTTCGATATCCCGAGCGATACCTGCGGCGAGCCTTCCCTTTCGGCAAGGAACAGGAGATACGCGGCAAGTCTCTGGGGAACCTCCTTGAGAGACAGGTCCTCCACGAGGCGGGTAAAATACTTGAGTCTCTGGGACAGGATGGCGAGCATGTTCATTATGATGGAGGGGTCGTCCCGGACAAGCTGCTGGAAGGCCTTTCGCGAAAAGAACATCACCTCGCTCTCCCTGATCGCCTCGGCATAGGCGGGAAAGGTGGTCTCCGAGAAAAGCGCCACCTCCGCGAAAGGTTCACCGGCCTCGATGATGTGCAGGATCTGCTCTTTTCCTTCCATCGAGAGCTTGTATATCTTCAGCCTTCCCGAAAGGAGGATATAGAAGCCTTCGGCGGGCTCCCCGTCTCTGAAGATGGTTTCGCCAGCACCGTAGGAGCGCCGAGGAAAGGCGCGGGACAGGCTTTCGAGCTGCCTGTCCGAAAGGCCCTCAAAAAGGGGAACCGCCTTCATCGTGTCCGTTCTCTGCATCTATGCTATTATGATTCGCATATTCGCGGGAAAAAGACAACGACCATCGGGGAAGAACGAACAAAACGGATGTATTCGCCCGCTAAAATGTGGTATTAGTTACAGATCATGGTGACAAGAAAGACCGGGGTTGGAGGGGCAGGTATGGAAAAACCAAAGGTTTTGGTCCTGCTCGGCAGCGACAGCGACCTCGCCATCATCGAGGAGGGGCTCGCCTTCCTCAAGAAAACGGGTGTTCCCTACATGATCGATATCTCGTCGGCACACCGGGACCCCGAGAAAACGGTGACCTACGCCAGGGGTGCCCGCGAGGATGGCATCGAGGTCATCATCGCCGTTGCGGGGATGGCCGCTCACCTGCCGGGCGTCATCGCCTCCCACACTACATTGCCCGTCATCGGGGTTCCTGCGAGCGGCGGCATCCTCAAGGGAAAGGACGCGCTCTATTCCATAGTCCAGATGCCCAAGGGAGTCCCCGTGGCTTCCGTCGGGATCGACGCCGGCAGGAACGCGGCGATACTGGCCTGCGAAATACTCTCCATCAAGTACGACTCCATTGCGAAGGCGCTGATAGAACTGAAGAAGGACCTCAAGCGGGAAAACGAGCAGAAATCCCTGAATATTCGGAACAAACTGGGCAATTGACACAAGCTCATCAGCGAAAGGTGATCATCCATGTTCAATTCCATAACTGATATTCCGGGCATCAAGGTGGGGCACGCCACCGACCTCACGGGTCGGACGGGGTGTACCGTCATACTCTGTGAAGAGGGCGCCGTTGCCGGGATCGATGTTCGCGGGAGCGCTTCCGGAACGCGGCAGGTGGACGCGCTCAACGTGGGCCACATCGTTGAGAAGGTGCACGCTATCCTCCTGTGCGGCGGAAGCTCCTTCGGCCTCGACGCGGCATCGGGCGTATCGCGCTACCTGGAGGAAAAGGGCGTTGGTTTCGATGTGGGGATAACCCGCATCCCCATAGTCCCCACGGCCGTCATCTTCGACCTTCTTTTCGGCGACCACAGGATCCGTCCCAACGCTCAGATGGGCTACGAGGCCTGTCTCAACGCCGGCGAAGAGGTCGCCGAAGGAAGCGTGGGCGCCGGGACGGGAGCGGTCGTCGGCAAGCTTTTCGAGATCTCCCGCGCCATGAAGGGCGGACTGGGGACATGCAGCGTCGCCATGCCCGACGGTCTCAAGGTGGGCGCCCTCGTTGTCGTCAACGCCTTCGGCGATATCATCGACAATGTGACGGGCAAGATCATAGCCGGTCTGAGAAAGTCCGGAGACAGTCTCGAATTCGCCAACACGACCAACTGTCTGAAGCAGGGCATTGTGAAGAAGCAGTTCGGGATCGTGAACACAACGCTCGGTGTTGTCGCCACGAATGCAAGCTTCACCAAGAGGGATATCACCAAGGTCGCGCAGATGGCCCAGGGGGGTCTCATAAAGACGATCAATCCCGTCCACACCACCTTCGACGGGGACCTTGTCTTCGCCCTCTCCCTGGGAGATATCGAGGCGGACATCAACAAGGTCGGCGTCCTCGCCGAGTTCGTCCTTTCCGAGGCCATCAAGAGGGCCATCAAGAAGGCGGACGGGTTCGGCGTCATCCCGGCCTTCAGGGACATCAACAAAGGCTGGAAAGCGGGCTGAGGTGGAGGGCAAAATGGAAGACTCTGGCGCGATAGCGGACATCATCAGGGAGCGAAAATATGTCGTGGCCTTCACCGGCGCCGGGATATCCGTTGATGCCGGCATACCGGCCTTCCGCGGCGGCCAGGGCCTGTGGGAGAAGTACGACCCCATGGAGTATGCCGAGATAAGCTCCTTCGTGAGCAAACCAGAGAAGGTCTGGGTGATGCTGCGGGAGATGGCAGAGGTGGTATTCGCGTCGGCCCCCTCCGAGGCGCACCGCGCCCTGGGCAGGCTCGAAGAGATGGGTTACCTGAAGGCGGTCATCACCCAGAACGTGGACGGCCTCCACCAGGAGGCCGGCAACAGCAACGTCATCGAGTACCACGGCAATCACCGGTGGCTCGTATGCATGCACTGCCACACGCGCCTGCCCTTCACGCCGGACGCAGCCACCGTCCACCCCTATCCGCGGTGCGACAGGTGCGGCGCGGCCCTGAAACCCGATGTCGTCTTCTTCGGCGAGGGCATTCCCATGATGGAGATGGCGAGGGCCAATGAAGAGGCGAACACGTGCAAGGTCATGCTCATCATAGGCACGTCGGGCGTCGTCTACCCCGCCGCCGACATACCCTATCGCGCGAAATCGAAGGGTGCCGTCATCGTGGAGATAAACGTCGAAAGGACGCCTTTCACCTCATCCATCACGGACCATTTTCTCAAGGGCACGGCTTCGGAGATCCTCCCCGAGATACTCAAACACCTTTGAAAGGGTTGGCGCGCCATGAAAAGGAAAGAGACAGCGGCAGGAAAAGGAACATCCCGAAAGAGAAGGGCTTCTGACAACACGTACTTCGTGATAATGGCGGGAGGCAAGGGAGAGCGTTTCTGGCCTCAGAGCACCGGACTCGTGCCCAAACCCTTCGTCTCCATCACCGGGAAGAAGACGCTCATAGAGCTCACTGTCGAGAGGGCCCGCAGGGTAGTTCCCCTTGACCGCATCTTCGTGGTGCTCGGCAGGGAGCATCTTCCGGCGGCGAAGAAGTGTCTCCCCCGTTTGTCTCACGGCAATTTCATCATCGAGCCCGTCGGCCGGGACACCGCACCCTGCGTGGGATTGGCAGCCATGATGCTGCACGGGCGTGACCCCGATGCCGTCATGGTCGTTCTGCCTTCCGATCACTACGTCCCCGACACTGCCGCTTTTTCCCGCTGCATCCGGGAAACGGTGAAGGCTGCCTGCCGCGGCGACCACCTTGTCACCATCGGTGTCCCTCCCGCCCGGCCGGAGACGGGATACGGCTACATCAAGACAGGCAGGAAGATCTCGGCACCGCGGGATGCTGATTGCTTCGAGGTGGCCCGCTACGTCGAGAAGCCAGATCTGCCGAAGGCCCGCCGCTACCTCAGGGATGGCGCTTACTTCTGGAACGCCGGCATCTTCGTCTGGCGCGCCCGCGTTCTCCTCGAAGGGCTAAAGCATCATATGCCCGACCTCCACTCCGGCCTCCTCAGGTTCCGAAAGACCCTTGCCGCAGGCGACACGCACGCCGCGGACGCCATATTCGCCAGCCTCCCGAGGCTGTCGATCGACTACGGCCTGATGGAAAAAGCAAAGAACGTTCTCATGGTTCCAGCCCTTTTCACATGGGATGACGTCGGTACCTGGACCTCCCTTCTGCGCGTCCTCCCCAGGGACACCACAGGGAACATCCTTCGTGGAAAGACCTTTTCCGTCGACACCACCAACTGCGTCATTCTCACAGATGCCACGCCCGTCGCCACCCTCGGCGTCTCCGACCTCGTCATAGTCGCCTCAAAGAACGGCATCCTCATCTGCGACGCCTCCCGGGCCCAGGAAGTCCGGCAGATAGCGAAGGCGCTCGGGAAGAAACAGTAAAGACCGTATCACGCCCCTGCCAGGTTGCCGGCAATTCGCACTTTTCCGCGCACTTTATGTTTCACGAGAAGTAATACATGGTAGCGGACGCTTTCGTCCGCATATCATGGAAGGAGGTATGCTGTGATCGCACGCATTCCCACTGCTACCGTTTACGGGATCGACGGGATAAAGATCGATGTGGAGGTGGATATCGCCTACGGACTGCCGGCGTTCACTATCGTCGGACTGCCCGAGGCCTCGGTGAAGGAGAGCAAGGAGCGGGTCAGGTCCGCCATAAAGAATGCCGGCTTCGAGTTCCCCGGGGACCGCATAACCGTCAATCTCGCCCCTGCCGATGTCCGCAAGGAAGGCTCGTCCTTCGACCTGCCCATCGCCGTCGGCATCCTCGCCGCCATGGGGGCCCTGAAAATGGAGGCGCTCGAAGGCCATCTCATAGCGGGCGAGCTTTCCCTCGACGGGTCCGTGAAACCCGTCCGGGGTATTCTCCCCGTGGCCCTTCTCACCCGGCAGGAAGGCATGGGCGCCATCGTCGTTCCCGTGGGCAACGGCAGGGAAGCCTCCGTGGTGAGGGACATCACCGTCCTCGGGGCCGACCATCTCCTCCAGATCTTCCACTACTTCAAGGGAGAGGGGGAACTCCTCACCTTCGCGGGGAACGAGTGTGACATGGGGGGCGCCGCGGCATGCGACGACGTTGATTTCTCCGACATCAGGGACCAGGGGCAAGCCAAGAGGGCCCTCGAGGTGGCAGCCGCCGGGGCACACAATATCCTCATGGTCGGACCTCCCGGATCGGGCAAGACCATGCTTTCGCGCTGTCTCCCCACCATCATGCCGCGTCTCGGCTACGCCGAGGCCGTGGAGACCACGAAGATCCACTCCATTGCGGGCCTTCTGGGCCCCGACAAGGCCCTCATAACCACACGGCCGTTCCGCTCCCCACATCACAGCATATCCGATGCCGGCCTCATCGGGGGCGGACACATTCCGCGGCCCGGCGAGGTCAGTCTCGCCCACAACGGCGTCCTCTTCCTCGACGAGTTCCCCGAGTTCCACCGCCACGTCCTCGACGCCCTGCGTCAGCCCCTGGAAGATGGTAACGTCACAATCTCCCGCGTGAACCACGCTATCACCTTCCCTGCCAGGTTCATGCTCGTCGCGGCCATGAATCCCTGTCCCTGCGGACACTTCGGCGACCCCAAACGCTCCTGCACCTGCACGGCCTCCCAGATCTACAAGTACCGGTCCCGCATATCCGGCCCCCTTCTCGACAGGATAGACATTCACATAGAGGTCCCTCCCGTCAACATCGGGGAACTATCCCGCGACCGCCCCGAAGAACCCTCCGCCGCCATCCGCGAAAGGGTTGCCGGGGCCCGCACCGTCCAGATACACCGTTTCAACGGGAAAAACATCCACGCCAACGCCCAGATGTCCGCCCGAACCATACGCAAACACTGCCGCCTCGACCCTCCCGCCCTGACAATGCTCGAAGCCGCGGTCGACAAATGGGCCCTCTCACCCCGTGCCTACCACCGCATCCTCAAGGTGGCCCGCACAATAGCCGACCTCGACGCAAGCGAAGCCATAGCCGAGACACATGTGGCGGAAGCGATCAGATACCGCGCGCTCGACAAGAGACTGGTAACGTAGACGGGCTCACGGGTCTGCGCTGACGCGCAAACGAGCATACGGGGTAAAGACAAACGGGAACAGGAGAAGACGGAACAGGACCGTCTCCCCCTGTTCCCGTTTGTCCGCAGGGCTGGCCCGAGCACGTCTTTCCCCGTGTGCCTGTGTGCGTGGCTGTTTCCTTTTAACGCCCGTTACAGTATAATAATGACGCAGGTTAGCATTACGGGCGTTCAAGGTCAGCGGTACAATCCCATGACAACCGGTGGTCGGGCCGCGGTGGCTTCCTGAGATATGAGACAGGGGAGAAGAGGATGTACATTTCCGTCATTGGGCCGGCGCTCTCCGGCAAGACCACGCTTTTCCAGGCCTTAAGCGGCGTTCAGAGCGCGCGGGGGTTCTCCGACGGGGACAACATCATCTCCATCGACGTTCCCGACGCGCGCGTTGACGAGCTGTCGAGGATCTACAGACCGAAGAAGACCACCTACGCGCGGATAGAGCTTGCCGACACCGTCGCCATATCGGAGGGCAACGTCAAGGATTCCACCATAAACGCGAAGACCCTGCAGAAGATGCGCATGAGCGACGCCTTCATCCTTACCCTGAATGGTTTTGAGGGGGCCACGGCGGCGGAACAGGAGAAAGAATTCAACGCCATAATGAGCGAGTTCATCCTGGCCGACATGATCCTCATCGAAGGACGCATCGAGCGTATCAAAAAGCAGGCCGGGAAGAAGGAGAATACGGCGCTTCTCCTGGAGGAAAAGCTCCTTGAGCAATGCCTCGCCCACGTGGGTGAAGGCAAACCGCTGAGGACCCTCGAACTCCCGGCTGGCGACGAAAAGGCGCTCAGGGGTTTCAGGTTCCTTTCCCAAAAACCCATGATGATCGCCGTCAACTGCTCCGAGGACGCCATAGGCGGGACGGCCGGCCAAGAGGGGGGAACCGGGAAGATGGAGGGCTGCCCCGTCATCCACGTCTGCGCCAGCCTGGAGTGCGAGCTGGCCATGATGGAGGACGAGGAGCGCGCCGCCTTCATGGAGGAGTTCTCCGTCAAGGAATCCATCAGGGGCCGCATGATACGCCTTGCCTTCGACACCCTGGGCCTTATCTCCTTTCTCACCGTGGGAGATGATGAATGCCGGGCGTGGCCGATCCGCAGGGGAATCAACGCCCAGGAGGCGGCCGGGGCCATCCACACGGACCTGGCTTCCAAATTCATCCGCGCCGAGACCGTCTCCTACGCTGATTTCATGAAATACGGCGGCATGGCCGAGTGCAAGAAGGCCGGGGTCTGGCGCCTCGAGGGCAAGACATACATCGTTGAGGACGGGGACATCATCTCCATACGGGCCGGAGCCTGAGGACCCCGGAACGTTTCCTCCCTCAGGCGCGTTCACTAACCGTTGCGTATTTCCGGAATATCTGTATGATAGGTAATAAGGCATTCCGATCGAATGAGGCAGGCCATACCATGAGGAAGGAGGTCGATCCATATGGCAAAGGATCCTGGCATCGGGTACAGGGTAACGGCAACCGTCGTCGAGACGAAGGGAAGCTGCAGCGCCGGCCATAGGCCGGGCGACACCTTCGAGCTGAGCTGTCACAACCCCGCCGGTCTGTGCGGTTTCTTCTACCACAGCATCTTCCCCGAACTGCAAACGTTCCAGTTCGGCGGCAGTCTCCCCTGGTGGAACGGCGACAGGATAGAGGTCCAGTGCCCCGACGCCGCCAACGTGGTCACCCTGGAATTGGAAAGGAAGAAAAGGTGAAGACGGTCACAGGTAAAAAACGTCGCACGTCACAGGTCTCACGTCACAGGTCTAAAGGCGAAAAGGTTTGCTGCCGGGTCGACAGTTCTGTTGACATGCCATGTGCACTTTCGCGGTCTCTTTTTTGCCACCTGTGACCCGCGACCTGCGACGTGTGACCTGCGACATGCGACATGCGACGGTCTCCGCCGTCGAGGAGATTTAATTTCGCGTTTTTCGGCAACATCTGGTAAGATATACGCTCACAATGTACAACCTTCCCGTCAGGCAGGGGAAATAGAGTAGAAAATACATGAACGGAAAGAGGAAAGAATGGCGTACGTAGCTTCAACCGCTTCAAGCAAGGATGAAAAGGCCGGAACGGTGTTTGCCAGCGATCTCGAGGTCCAGGGGACGGTCACGTTCAAGAGTTCGCTCATGATCGAAGGTGTTTTCTCGGGTGAGATCATCTCCGAAGGCGTCCTGACCGTGGGACCATCCGCGAAGGTCACCGCCACCATACGGACGAAGACCCTCGTGTCCCGCGGCGAGATCAACGGCGATGTCTACGCCGACGAGCAGGTCGTGCTGGAAGAGACGGCCGTCCATAACGGCAATATCACCTCTCCCGGCATCGTCATCGAGAGGGGATCGACCTTCAATGGTTCATGTTCGATGAAGAAAGCAGGCGCGGGGAATACAGGCAGTTTCTAGGGCGGAGCGCTTTTCGGCCCCTCGCCGCCCAGTCTCATCCAGATCCTCTTCGCGTAGGTCCCGATATCGTCGATGGCAGTCCCCAGTCTGTTCTTCGACGACGTCCATATCGCGTCGTACACCTTCTTTGTCCCCTCGGTCACGATGGAACCCAGCATTTTTGTCGCCTCCAAAGTTGCCTGGCGGCGGACTGTCCGTTTCGTCGGCACGACAAGGGATCTGCAATACTGTTTTGTTATCGCCCCCACCCTCAGGGTGAGAAATGCATTGGATGACCCGGATATGACGGAGCTGATGAGTATCATGCTCGCCACCTGAAAACCGGGTATCGCCCCCGCGGCGGATCCAAGAACCCCCGTCAGTATGGGCTGGACGATCCCGGTAAGGTCCATGTCTTCCACCTCGCTGGCAAAAAAGACCATAACGGCAACATTCGCGTAAAGATAGAGAAGGTTGCGGATGGTAGGACGCTGATAGTAGATGCGGGCAATGTCAAAAACCAGTTTCGACTGGGCAAAAAGCACGATGAGGCCGTCGAGCTTGCCGTTCTGAGATATGGCCGTTGTGACGAATATTCGACCCGCGGCCGCTTTCATGATGTCATCAGCCTTCTTGCCAAGCTCCCCCAGGGCGTTCTCCACGTCCTCCCGTGAGGCCGTAACGGTCCTGCCGACGTGAGGGTTTCGCCCGAGCCTCCTGGCCACCTCCCCGAGATACCGTGGAAATTCAGGCGAGATCTCGCTGCGGGGTGGGACAAGAGGCGCCGGCATCGTGAAGAAGAGGTACACGGGCACGATGACGCACAGGGCATAGAAGACTACGAGGACCCACAGAACAACGTCACCCACAAGCGGATGGACGCGGTCCCCCAGCGCGACGAGAGAAACTGTCTGGTTGATCATGAAGATGATGAAGAGGACGAGGACCAGTGCGGCGCCTGCCACCAGTACTCTCGTCGCTGTCTTGCGCATGCCATCCTGCCTTTCGGTCATTTCGCCTCGTCACGCCTTCCGTGAAGACCGACCAACTTCTCCACCACGGGCCTGTCCGCATCGGGGAAATCGTAGCCGGCAAGTTCTGTCGGTCTCACCCATCGTATCTCTTCGTGGTCGTTGAGGCAAAACGTGCCCGAGATAACCGTCGCCCTGTATGCCAGCAGCCTCACCGTCCATCCCGGGGTGTAATCGGCCGTGGCTGAGCAGAAAAGCTCTCCCACTTCGACGTCGAGGTCCAGTTCTTCCCGAAGCTCCCGCCTCAAACATTCCTCCGGCGTTTCTCCCTTCTCGAGGGTGCCGCCGGGAAACTCCCAGTTCCCGGCAAAACGCTTGCCTCGCTTCCGTTTCCCGATGAGAACGAGTCCGTCCTTCTCGATCACCGCCGCGGTGACCACCTGAGGTGAAGGCTTCTTCTGTGTACCGGCCACGGGTGTCATGAAGCTACCATATCACGGGAAGGGACCGGATACAAGCCGGGTGCCCATACCACCCCCCTGCGGTATGTCGCTGACAAGAAAACGTTCCTATGCTATATAACATGCAAGACAACAAAATAACGGAGGAGGAGAGCACATGGAAGAGCGAGAGATGACTGAACGCATATGCAACCTGTTCGAAGAGACAGTACCGATCCTGAACGACATATACAGGGGTTTCGTAAAGCAAAAGATCAACCTCCTCAGGGAGAGCCGGACGAAGTTCAGGGATTCCCTGAAAGAGCGTCTTCCCGGGATAGAGAAGCTCGTGGAACAGAAGGAGAAGACCGGGGCCGAACAGAAGTTCCTGATGGCCCTTCCCCACCTCCAGCGTGTCGCCCTGGCACTCGACAGTCTTCTCGACAAGATGGAGATAAAGGTCGAGTCCAACATACTCTTCACGGACAAGGCCCTTGATGAGATAAAGCAGCTCATGGTCGCCGTCGGGGCTGAATTCACGGATGTGAAGGACTACTGCTTCACGAAGAACCCCGTGCTGAAGAACCAGATACAGAGCAATCTGGACAAGGTCACGAAGATGATAGACGAATTCGACCACGTCCACCAGAATCGTCTCATAACGGGCGTGTGCATGCCGCAGGCCTCGTATCTCTACATCGATATGACAGACTCCCTCAAAAGAATGTCGAGAGAGCTTGCCGCCTTCGCCAACAACGTCTGAACCCGCATTTTCCCCGCTCTCCAGGTCCCCGGGGACAACCCCCGGGGGCAGGATGTGGGACAGCCCTCCTGAATCCTCGCACCGGGCCATGTCCGGTCTGCCCCTGAACGGAGGACGTCCTGGCAACACCCGTCAGGCCGCCGCTGCCGGCAGGGCCTTCCGTTCCTTTTCCAGGAGATAGAGCAACTCGCCTCCAACAACAAAGATCGTTGCGGAATAGTAAATCCACAGGACAAAGACGACGAGGGTGCTCAAGGAACCGTAAAAGAGCGAGTATTGGGCTATGTTGCCGACATACCACGCGAAAAGGTGCTTTGCCGCCTCCCAGAACAGACTCGTGAAGAGGGCGACCTTGAGGGTGGACCTGAAGCATATCACCTCGTCGGGGATCACCTTGTAGACCAGGCAGAACACGCAAAAGGTGAGAAAGAAGGGAAGCAGGTACCTCAACGTCACCTGGATGGCAGGCCGGGCAAGGACGAGGAACGAGCCCGCATGGCCCTGCAGGAGGGCGAAGAGGGAGCTAAGGGCCATGTTCATGAGAAAAAGGGTCCCCACCGCGCCGACCATGAGAAGGTCGACGCTGAAGGCATGTATGATCCCGCGTGGCCTTGCCACCTTGAAAACGATATTGAGGGCCACCCGGAGAGAAGCGAAGAACCATGTGGAGAACCATACCGATCCGGCAAACCCGAGAAGACCCAGCGCCTGACGCCTCGCGATGACGTCCATGAGGTTGCTCATGATCTTCGGGTCCATCGTCGGCGCGGCGTTCTTCAGATAGACGCGTATGTGGGCAAGCACTTCCTGGTCGCTGTGAAGATAGCTCCCCACCGCGGCCAGAACGAGGAACATGAAGGGTATCAGGGTGATGAAGATGTTGAAGGTGACACCCGACGACAGGAAGAAACCGTTGTCATCATAGAACCTCACCAGGGCCTGCCAGAGAAGGCCCAGGGCCTTGCCCGTCCTTCGCAGAAGTCTCCCTATCCTTGCGTGTCTTTCCATGGCGGTCCGGAGGGTCAGATGTCCTTCACTTTCACGTTTCCCGCCGAATTGCCGGCGGCATCGGATATGGCCTTCAGGCAGAGAGAGATCTTCTCCGCCTCTTCAGACCCCGCGGGAGGCAAGACTTCACCGCGCTGCTCATACGCGTCGAGAACGTCCCTCAAGGTCATATCCTCTATCGACCTGGCCGGCTGGAACGCAAAGTCGCCCCGCCGTCCCGTCGCCACCTCGACGACGAGGCCAGCGGTCCCGAGCTCCGCGAGAAGCTGCTGCACGAGCTTGACGGGAATCTCCAGTTCCACTG
>JAAYAK010000271.1 GCA_012719415.1 Syntrophorhabdus sp. | reverse complement strand
CAAGCCTCTGGAGGGCCGTCAACGACCGTCCCGGTTCCTATATCGATTACAGCCGTCTTCGTCATGAGGGCGGCGAGCGATATATCGAGGAATCCCTGGCGGGACTCACATTGCGCGTCCATCCCGCATCTTTCTTCCAGCCGAACCCGGCGGGGGCCGCCCTCATCTACGAGAGGGTGGGACGCGTTGCCGCGGAACTGAAGGCGGGGAACGTTCTCGGCCTTTACTGCGGCATGGCCCCCATGGAGCTCCTGCTGTCCCGCGAGTCGCGGAATGTCATAGGCGTCGATTCCTCGAAGGCAAATATAGACAACGCGCGGGAGAACGCCCTGCTCAACGGCATCGGCAACTGTTCCTTTCTTGCCGGAAGGGTCGAGGACATCGTTATGGACAGGAGTTTCAGAAAACCCGACCTCGTGGTGACGGACCCGCCGAGGAGCGGCATAAGCCCCCGCGGCATAACACTAATCGCCAACCTCGCGCCGAAGGCGCTCATATACGTTTCCTGCAACCCCGCCACCCTAGCCCGGGACCTTGGGCGGCTTGCCGCGACAGGCTACGCCGTCGACCTCGTCGCTCCCTTCGACCTTTTCCCCCACACCTCCCACCTGGAGACGCTGACGGTCCTGACGAAGAGGAGACGATGAAAAGGGAGAGAACAGAGGGAAGAGCCGAAACCCACGAACCTCCCGAGCGTTATGAGACGATACGCCACTACATCGCGGCCCTCCTCGAGGAAGGGACATACTCGGCAAAGGAGTTGTCAAGCATTGTTAAGATACCCGAGAGGGACATCTGTGACCACCTGGAACACCTGCAACGGTCGCTCGGCAAGGGCGGAAGGCGCCTTGCCGTGATCTCTGCCTCCTGCAGGCACTGCGGGTTCGTCTTCAGGAAGCGCGACCGTCTCACAAAACCCGGCAAATGCCCCTCCTGCCGCTCCATCCACATACAACCACCGATCTTTCATATAGAATAGTGTTAAGTTTTAGGTTTCAAGTTTTAAGTGTCAGGTGTTGAGTTCCGGGCCGTGAGATCTTGCCCGGAAAGTCTGCTGCCTCGCCGGGTGTTTCACCTAAAACTTAAAACCTAAAACTTAAAACGGTAACCTATCATCATTATTGCAATTACCGAGCTTTTCTGTTATATATTTCGATTGCCTATGCGTGATACCGTGGTCAGGGTGTGGAATGGCGAAGCAAGAGTGGCGCGGTGGCTCCTTTACATACCCCTTGCCTTTCTTTCCTATCTCTACCAGATAGCACTCATGGCGAGAGAGTACATGTACAGGACGGGGATCATGGCGACGCAAAGCGCGCCCATACCGGTTGTCAGCGTGGGAAACATCACCCTCGGGGGGACGGGGAAGACACCTGTCGTCGAGAGGCTCTCCCAGAGGTTCAAGGACGCCGGCTACAACCCGGGCATCATAACGCGGGGATACATGAGGAAGAGGAACGGGACATTCGCCGTGGACGCAAGGAACGACTCGGCGCACACCGCCGGGGACGAGGCATACATGCTTGCCAGGAGAACACGCATACCCGTCATCGTCGGCAAGGACCGCATGAAGGCCATCGAACAGGGCATCAAGGAGAAGAGCATCGACATGGCCATCCTCGACGACGGTTTCCAGGTGCGGGACCTGAGAAAGGACGTGGACATCCTCATCATCAACGGACGGGAGTCCTTAAGCAGGCAGGAGCTCTTTCCCCTGGGACCCTACCGCGAGCCCGTATCAAGGGTGCGCGAATCGGATACCATACTCGTGAGCAAATCGGAACCGGACAGCGCCACCCTCTATTTCACCCGGGGCATCCCCCGGTTCCAGGTGATGTATAAACCCGTTCACCTTTACAACGTGAAGAAGAACGCCATAGCCCATTACCGGTTCCTCAGGAACAAGAAGGTCCTCGCCTTCAGCGGGCTTGGCGACAACCAGTCCTTTTTTCAGCTTTTGAGGCAGATAGGCGCCGACGTAGTCCGGGAGATGCCCTTCCCCGATCATCACAGGTACACGGAGGGGGACCTCAGGAGAATGGGGTCGGCGGACAGTGTTCAGTGCATCGTCACCACCGAAAAGGACGCCGTGAAGCTCGCGGGAATGGAGGTTCCGGACAACCTTTTCTACCTCTCCATCGAGGCGCGGATAGAGGATGAGGATGCACTGATGGACCTCCTGCTCAAGAAGCTCGGGACCCGTTCCCCGGACCGCCTCGCCTAAAGAGGAGACAAAGCGGGTCGGGGAAGAAAGCTCACGATACGATCTCACACCTCGACCCTGCAGACACAATGGATGGCAGTGCCTCCCGCCATGGGCGGGATGGAAAATATAACAAGGAGGAGAGAGCATGTCAGAACAGGTATTCATTTTCGACACGACATTGCGCGACGGCGAGCAATCGCCCGGCAATACCATGAACACTCAAGAAAAGCTCAGGGTGGCGCGACAGCTCGAGCTCCTCGGTGTTGACATCATAGAAGCAGGTTTTCCCATCGCCTCCGAGGGCGATTTCGATGCCGTCAAGCAGATAGCGAAGCTCGTGAAGAACTGCCAGATAGCCGGGCTCGCACGCGCCAATGACGAGGACATAGACCGGGCGTGGAAGGCGATAAAGGTTGCCGCCCACCCCCGCATCCACACCTTCATCTCCACCTCGGACATCCACCTCAAGCACCAGTTCAGGAAGACCCGTGACGAGGTGCTCGCGATAGCGGTGGCCGCCGTGAAGAGGGCGAAAAAATACATCGACAATGTCGAGTTCTCCGCCATGGATGCCACGAGGAGCGACTGGGATTACCTGTGCAAGGTTCTCGCCGAGGTCATCGAGGCCGGCGCGACGACGGTCAATATCCCCGACACCGTCGGCTATGCCGTTCCTCACGAGTTCGGCGAGCTCATCGCCTACATCAGAAAGAACGTCCCCAATATCGACAGGGCCGTTATCAGCGTTCATTGTCACAACGACCTCGGCCTTGCCACGGCCAACTCCATCGCCGCCATCCACAACGGGGCGCGCCAGGTGGAATGCACGATAAACGGCATCGGGGAGAGGGCGGGAAACGCCTCGCTCGAAGAGATAACCATGACCTTGAGAACGAGGAAGATGAGCTTCACCGCCGACACCCGCATCGTCTCCGAGAAGATATACCCGACGAGCAGGCTCATCACCTCCATCACGGGGGTACCCGTGCAGCCGAACAAGGCCATCGTCGGCGCCAACGCCTTCGCGCACGAGTCAGGCATCCACCAGGACGGTCTCCTGAAGGCGAAGCTCACCTACGAGATCATGACCCCCGAATCGGTGGGCATCCCGAAAAGCTCCCTCGTCCTCGGAAAGCACTCCGGCCGGCATGCCTTCCGGGACCGCATCGAGAACCTTGGGTACATCCTCGACGAGAAGGAATTGAACCTCGCCTTCAAGCGCTTCAAAGCGCTCTCGGACATGAAGAAGAACGTCTACGATGAGGACATCGAGATGATCATCATGGATGAGATATACAAGACGGCCGAGAGGCTGAAGCTCGTATACCTCAACGTGAGCTGCGGGAACACGACGATACCGACAGCCACGGTGAAGATGGAGATAGACGGGAACACCGTCCAGGACGTCGGTACCGGTGACGGTCCCGTCGACGCGGCCTTCAAGGTCATCAAGAGGCTCGTCAAGACAACGAGCAAGCTGGAGAAGTTCTCCGTGAACTCCATCACACAGGACATGGACGCCCAGGGTGAGGTCTTCGTCAAGATCTCCGAGAAGGGGCTCAAGGCCATAGGGAAAGGAGCGGACACGGACATCATAGTCGCCAGCGCGAAGGCGTATATAAACGCGCTGAACAGGCTGGAATACATGAAAACGAAGAAATCCTGAGAGGAAACGATATGGGAATGACCATCACTGAAAAGATACTGGCAGCGCACGCGGACAAGGAGCGGGTGGAGCCCGGGGAGATCCTGGATTGCAGGATAGACCTCGCCCTGGCGAATGACATCACGGCGCCGTTGTCCCTCGAGGAATTCGAGAAGGTGGGGGCAAAGGCCGTTTTCGACCCCGACAAGGTCGTCTTCGTTCTTGACCATTTCACACCCAACAAGGACATCCTTTCGGCCGAGAACTGCAAAAGAATACGGGAATTCTCCCGAAAACACGGCATCGTCAATTTCTTCGAGGGCGGGGAATGCGGGATAGAGCATGCCCTTTTACCTGAAAAGGGGCTCGTCGTGGCCGGTGACCTCGTTATCGGCGCCGACAGCCACACCTGCACGTACGGGGCCCTCGGCGCCTTCTCCACGGGTATGGGCTCGACGGATGTGACCTACGGTATGGTGACGGGCCGCACCTGGCTGAAGGTGCCCGAGAGCATCAAGTTCCACTGTTACGGAAAATGGCGGAAGTGGGTAACGGGAAAAGAGCTCATCCTTCACATCCTGGGCATGATCGGGGTTGACGGAGCGCTTTACAGCGCCATGGAGTACAGCGGTGAGGCAATAGCCGCCCTGTCCATGGATTCCCGGTTCTCCATTGCCAACATGGCGATAGAGGCCGGAGGGAAGAACGGCATATTCCCCGTCGACGACAAGACAATATCCTACATGAAGGAACACGCCACGCGGCCCTACAAGGTCTACGCGAGCGATGACGACGCGAAGTACAGCCAGGAGTACGAGATCGATGCCTCGAAGGTAGGCTTCAGCGTCGCCTGCCCCTCGCTCCCGTCCAACGTGCGGGACGCCGGGGAACTCAGCGCCATAGATGTGGACCAGGTCGTCATCGGTTCCTGCACCAACGGCAGACTGGAAGACCTGGAGATGGCAGCCGCCATCCTCGCGGGGAAGAAGGTGAGCAAAGGCTT
>JAAYAK010000270.1 GCA_012719415.1 Syntrophorhabdus sp. | reverse complement strand
TCTACGACGAATCCGATCCTTGTCAATGGGATTCTGTGCCGGTTGCCTGTGGATGATGAGACACGAAAAGGACCACGGGGAGTTGGGAATGATCTTCGAGAGATCGGGAGATCGGGAAGATGGAGAAAACACCCTTCTTTTGTGGATCGAGATTCATGGATTCTCATTCTCGAGCACTTCCCGGATCTTTCGGGACAGAAGGGCCATATTGTAAGGCTTCTGGATGAAGCCGGTACATCCCTTGCCCATGATCATCCGGGCCTCACTATCCATGCTGTAGCCGCTCGAGAGGATCACTTTTACTGAGGGGTTCAATTCCCTGATGCGGTCGAAGGTCTCGGCGCCGGACATGCCGGGCATGACCATGTCGAGTATTACGAGGTCGACGGCACCTCCGCCATCCTTGAAGAACAAGACCGCTTCCGATCCGTCGTTCATGGCGTGCACGGTGTATCCAAGGGACTCGAGCATCCTTGTGGTCACCCTGAGGACCGTCGATTCGTCATCGACGAGGAGGATCGTCTCGGAACCTCTCAGGGCCTTCGCCGCCGGTCGCCTTTCCCGAATGACCCTCTTTCCCGATGCCGGGAAATACAGGGTGAACGTGGTCCCCTGGCCGGGCGTGCTCTTTACGTCCACGAGACCCTTGTGTCCCTTCATGATCCCGTACACCATGGCGAGGCCGAGTCCCGTCCCCCTGCCCATCTCCTTCGTGGTGAAGAAGGGATCGAATATGCGCTTCATCGTCTCCTCTTCCATGCCCATTCCCGTGTCAGCAACGGTGACGGACACATATTCCCCGGGAGGGATGTCATGAGGGGCCGCGAAGCTCGCGTCGATGACCACATTGGCCGTCGTGAGGCGGATCTCTCCCCCCGCGGGCATCGCTTGCCACGCGTTGAGGTAGAGATTGAGAAGGACCTGCTCTATCTGGCCCCGGTCAACCTCCACGACGCCGAGGCGCTTCTCGTATTTCTCCCGGATCGTCAGTTCCTTCCTCGTCCTGTGGAACATGGCGGAGGTTTCGCGGACGATCTCGTTCATATCGGCGGGTCGTATCTCGTACCCCCCTGCCCGTGCAAAACCCAGAAGCTGACGGGTCAGGTTCGACGCGCTCCTGACCTGTTCCTCGATGGACTTGAGGCGCTCGTAATCGGGATGGCCCGTATCTTCCATCTTTTCCGACAGCATCAGCGAGGCGTCTCCCTGTATCCCCATGAGGATGTTATTGAAGTCGTGGGCGATGCCGCCCGCCAGGGTGCCGATGGCCTCAAGCTTTCTCGCCTGAAGAAGCTGCGATTCGAGCTGCTTGCGGTCGGTGATGTCCTGTATGATCCCGAAGACCACCTTCCTGTCGCTGTCATACTCCGCCACGGAGTGTATATCCACCACCTCCGCCGTGTCGGGTCGCCGTATCTTGAACTCCAGGTCATAAGGGCGGCCCTCATTGATGAGAGCGCCCAGTGCCTCGTTAAGCGTCTGCCGGTACCGGGGAAGGGGTATTTCCTTCATGGCCGGGATCGTCAATACTCCATCTCCGACGCCGAAGATCCTGCGGGCCCCCGGGGACATGAAGACGTTCTTCGTCTCCATGTCGAACTCCCAGTTGCCGGAGCGGGATATGATCTCCGCCCGGGACAGGCGGTTCCTGCTGACGGCAAGCTGTTCCTCCACCGATTTGCGCGCCGTGATCTCCGTGATCATGGCGCACATGCCGCTGACGGAACCATCCTGGTCGCGCAGAGGGAACTTGATGGAGATGAAGAACCGTTTCCCACGGTCGTCCTGCAGGACCTCCTCTTTCTCCATGACCGACCCTGATTCCATGACCTCCAGGTCGTTCCGGCGAAAAACGATCCCCGTCGGTCCGGGAAAGAGTTCCTCGTCCGTTCTGCCGATGGTATTTTCGCGATCGATGCCGGTCACTTCCTGCCACTTGCGGTTTACCATTTCGTAACGTCCGTCACGGTCCTTGACGCAGATGAGGGCGCCGCTGTTCTCGATCATGTCGGAGAGGAGGGCGCGGCTCTTTCGCAACTCCTCCTCGGCGAGCTTGCGCTCCGTTACGTCGCGCACGATCCCTGCCACACCGGCGACCGTGCCCTTGACAAGGAAAGGGAATTTGTAGGTCTCGTAGAACCTTCCCCCGACGGGTTCGGTGGTGATCACCGTCCTTTTTTCGGTTATGGCCAACCGATCGCTCTGCTGGCAGGCGACGGCCGCTTCGGCCGGCATGAGATCGCAGTCGCTCCTGCCCACTATCTCGGTCTCGGTGCGCCCGAAGAACTGCGCGTTTGCCGCGTTGACAAGCTGGTAGGTGAGGTCGAGGTCCTTGAGGAAGAAGAAATCCGGCCCCGCGTCGACGAGGAGGCGTAACTGGTGCAGGGAAGACCCCAGTCCCTCCACGACAGTCCTGTAGTGGGCTTCGGACTCTTCCAGCTCCCGGATCCTGTCCTTCAGGAGAGAGATCTCCCGGGTCAATTCCTGCATCGTTTTCAAGGTGTTCGCGCTCTCCCCAGAACAATGATAATAGAATCGCACAGGTATATCAATATCTAATCCAAGCACGTGACACCCGGGTGCCATTCCGGGTTCGTGGGTCTCCGCATATTTTATCGCATCCCAGGGTCAGGGGTTTAGGCTGGTCTCAGCCGTGGGTGAAAGATACCTCGCGATAGAGGGACTCTATCGCCGCGGCGTCGAGACGATCGAAATCGCGCTCCGCGGGGGTGACGATGATGCCCGCCATTTCCATGACGGCGGGGCTGACAAGGAGCCTTGCGTCATCATCTCTGTAGAAGGCAGCCGGGCGGTGGGCACGTCGGGGGAAGACGAGGAGGCGCCATATTCTTCCGTCGAAAGAGGCGGTCGCGTTCATCATGGGTTCTCCGGCGGGCCCGCCCGGGGGCGTCGACACATCTGCAAGATCGTGCGCGTAATCCCTGAAGGCGGCTGCCAGGCGGGGCACATCATCTCCTTCGATGAGGATGACCTCGCGCCCGAGGCCGGCCAACCTCCGCACGGATACATCGGTGACCCTGGTCCGGGAAACGGTTGGCGTGAAGCCTTTCCTCCCGTGGATCTCCTTCTCGATAGGCATCTGTCCCGAAGGTACCGCCTGGAAATGAAGGTGGTCGGGGGCAGAGGCCCCGCAACGCGGCCCGTTGTAGAGGGTCGTGAAACCGGGACCGAGGTCAGCCGCTATGCGCAGGAACGTCTCTGTGTGGACGGCCATGGTCTGGGGGCGATGGCTGACATGCGCGATGGTGAGGTGAAAGGGCACCACGGGCCGCGGGTTACCGAGGATCAGGAACTCACGCCGGTAGAGGATGCACTTCTGCTCGACGGGCAGGTTGGCGACGCAAAGGAAACAGGGTCTTTCGCCGATCTCCTCGGGGCTCACGGCGGCCGTCGTGTTGACGGCCCTGCCGGGATTAAAGAGGAGGCGGATCGAGAACCCGTCACACGCTATGTCGCGGTACCGCGTCCCGCGCAGCGAAGCATAGGCCTGCCTGAGTTCCCGCCAGGTCGTTTGCTGTTCGGAGAGGAGCCCTCTGCACGATTCCTCGAGGGAAGGTGCGTCCTCCTCTCCGTCGAAGGTCGCGAAGATCCGGTCCCTCAACTCTTCCGTCACGTGCGGGACTCCCCTGCCAATCTCTGCCGTTCGATGATCTCCGCGGTGCGGAGGGAGTCCTTGAAGGAGTCATTCCTGTTCGCCGCCTCCAGGGACAGACCGGCATCGGTGTTGCCCTGCCAGCGGCGGCACAGGTAGAGGCTTTCATAGATCCTTCCGATCCTGTATTCCCGGGATATCCTCAACGCGGCGGCGTAGTCCTCTCCGTAGCTCACATTGAGGAAGCCTGTCCGTCGGATGGCCGTCGTGGAAAATGCCCGCGGCGCGCCGAGGCCATTGACCCTGAGGGCGTTGTTGTGCCCGTTGTCACCGGTCCATTCCCGATGGTCGATGAGGCCCGGAGGTATCTGCTCCAGCCGTTCGTTGACGATGGTGTAGGAGCCGACGACCATCGCGTAGCGCCCGTCGCGTATCGTATCCACGATGGTTTCGAGAACAAGGTGGTTCTCGTAGAGGTCGTCGGAGTCGAGCTGGATGGCATAACGCCCGCAGGCCTCATCCATGATGGCCATATTCCAGCACCCCCCTATGCCCAGATCCTTCCGGGCAGGGATGATGTGGCGTATCGCCGGGTTCCTGCCTGCCAGGTCGGCAATGATCTCCGTGGTCCCGTCCGTTGAATGATTGTCGACGACGATGACGTTGAAGGTAAAGTCCGTCTCCTGCGAGAGGGCGCTCTGGAGGGCATCGGCTATGGTCTTTCTGCGGTCTTTCACGGGGATGATCACGGAGGCCCTCACGGGGAAAGGCTCGGCCGGTTCTTTCATCATCTTCAGCCTCTCCGGGGACACATAGGCGTTGATCCTCCGGAGATGATCGGTGAAGACCGTTTCCATTTCCTTTTGAAGAGGTTGATTGCGAGGGTCGACGTAGGCGAAGTGCACCTCGCCTTCGGGAGCGTCGCCATGGCTCACGACACTGTAGAGTGGTTCCGCGATATGATGTATCCCGTGATCTATGGACATCTTCAGCCGGACGTCGTACAGGGCGGCATGGCGCAGGGGCGGTGTGCGCCCGTACCTTTGAAGCGTTTTGCGGACGATCGAGGTGTCAAGAAGAGCGAGGGCGCCGAAGTTAAAATCATCCCGGACGCTCCCGGGTTGGTAGTCGATGAGGGGATGGAGCGTCTTTCCCTTTCCCGTATCGTCATAGAAGTCGGAATAGACGGTGCCTGCCCCGGTGGACCGGGCCGCACGGATGAGCCTCTCCAGCGTAGTCGTGTCCGCCAGCATGGGGATGGCCCGGGGGATGAACAGAAGGTATTCCGTCGCGGCCTTCGCCAGGATGGCTTCAAAGGTCTCCCGGGAGGCAAAGGAACCGGTGCTGATGACCGTGCATCGGGGAAGGATGTCCGGTATGGGCCCCCGTGCGACGACCAGCACCTCCTCGATAAGGTCGGACGCGGCCAGGTTCCTCAGGGCCGGCAGGAACATGGAGCCCGCGGTGAAGGTGCAGACGGCGGTAATTGGTCTCATGAGTGCCATATCCTACCACGGAAAAAGAGGCAAGGAAACAGGAAAGGGGGGGAGGAATCGGAAGCGGGGGATAGGGGACAGGGAGGATAGGGGACAGGGAGGATAGG
>JAAYAK010000269.1 GCA_012719415.1 Syntrophorhabdus sp. | reverse complement strand
GAAGACGCTGGGATACTTCGTTGTCGTTATCATCGTCAGCATCGTGGTCTCCCTGCTGATCAACGTGCTGGCCCGTCTCGTCCTTCCCTCGGGACCGATGATGTTGCCGTAGGGAGGGGGGAGGTTACCACTCACAGCGGTTTCTTACTTCAGTATAGTATCACCGCTCACCGATTTGAGCGGTCACAATGATGTGAGAACAACAATGGCGTTCTGAAAGAGTTCAGGGCGCCATTTTCATTCCTATGGTTGCCAGACGAAGGCGTCGTGGACCCATAAAGGGTCCGTGGCGCCTTCCTTATTTTACGGAGGAGGCGTAAAGATGAAGAAACTTCTTGCACTGTTTGTACTGTTCGCCCTGTTCGTGATGCCTGTGGGGCTTGCCTGGGCACAGGCCGGACCCGGACAGGGACCGGCGCAGGCTCCCGCACAGGCAAGCCCCGCGGCACCAGCGCCACCGGCGGCGGCAAAGGCCGATACCGGGGATACGGCATGGCTTATCGTGGCCACGGCCCTTGTCATGCTCATGACCCCGGGGCTTGCGTTCTTCTACGGAGGAATGGTGGGCAAGAAGAACGTCCTTGGCATCCTGATGCAATGCTTCACCATCCTTTGCGTGATAAGCGTTCAATGGGTGCTCTACGGGTACAGCCTTTCTTTCGGTCCCGGGAAGGGATTCTGGGGAGGCTTCGAGTGGGTGGGCCTCAAGGGGGTGGGACTTGCCCCCTACGCGGACTACGCCGCGACCATTCCCCACCAGCTCTTCATGGTCTTTCAGATGATGTTCGCCGTCATAACACCGGCGCTCATCATCGGGGCCTTTGCCGAGCGCATGAAGTTTGCCGCTTTCCTCATCTTCACGATACTCTGGGCGACCTTTGTCTATGACCCCGTGTGCCACTGGGTCTGGGGAATAGGGGGGTGGCTCAGGGAGATGGGGGCCCTCGATTTCGCCGGGGGAACGGTCGTGCATATCAACGCTGGCATAGCCGCCTTCATGACGGCCATATTCATCGGCAAGCGCAAGGGCTCCGGCAACCACGCGATCATCCCCCACAACCTGCCCTTCACCATCCTCGGGACCGCCCTTCTGTGGTTCGGGTGGTTCGGTTTCAACGCGGGCAGTTCCCTCGGGGCGAACGATATCGCTGTGAATGCCTTTGTGGTGACCAACACGGCCGCCGCCGCAGCGGGGTTGACATGGGCGCTCATCGACTGGATATTCAACAAAAAGCCGACCATGCTTGGCATGGCGACGGGCGCCGTGGGCGGCCTTGTGGCGATAACCCCGGCGGCTGGTTTTGTCAGCGCGCTGTCGGCCATCCTCATCGGGGTCTTCGTCAGCGTATTCTGCTATTTCGCCGTTGCCTGGATCAAACCGAGATTCGGTTACGATGACGCGCTCGACGTCTTTGGCGTCCACTGCGTGGGCGGCATCTGGGGGGCGCTCGCAACCGGGCTTTTCGCCTCGAAGGCGGTGAACCCGGCCGGTGCCGACGGCCTTTTCTTCGGCAACCCGAAACAGTTCCTCGTCCAGGTGATCGCCACCGCTGTGACCATTGCCTACAGCTTCGTCGCCAGCT
>JAAYAK010000268.1 GCA_012719415.1 Syntrophorhabdus sp. | reverse complement strand
TTTCAATCCCATGATCAGAACAATGGCAACAATGACCAAGAAGGCATAACTGATATACTGACCAGCATGTCCCACGTTCCACATGATCTCTCGTCCGACATCGACCATAAACTCTGCCTCCTGAGGATTTTTTTGTATATTATCATTTCAAGAGCCCAGTAAAATCAACAAAAATGTGATTGATTTCACGAACCCTCTGGATTGTCCTCCCGAGACTTTCCCCGCTTACGCGCGCAAGAACCCAGTCAATCCAGCGTTTTACAACACGGAGAAGGAGATTTTACTTGACATTTTTTCAACCTCTTTGGTATTTTAAATCCTATAATACCGAACAAAGGGGTTCTATTGAGAAAGCTGCCAATTTTCTGTATACTCTGCGTCGGCATCCTGTTTCTGGCAATCCCCCTCGTCACCACCGCCGCCCAGGTCACACACAAGGTGAAACGCGGTGACAGCCTTTACAATCTGGCAAAGAAATATCATGTCTCCGTGAGCCATCTCAAAAACATGAACGGTCTCCGTTCGAACAGGCTCTCCCCCGGACAGACGATCGTCATCAAAAGCAGCGATGAGGACCGTGCCGTCAGAGAGACCCGCAAGGCGTCGTCCTCGAAAGCCATAAGGGCCCAGGTGAGGCAGGAAGAACCGGCGGAACCCGTTGTCTCCGAGAGCGATGACGAGTTTATGGAATACAGGGTGAAGCGAGGCGACACGCTCGACAAGATAGCCAGCAGGTTCAACGTTGAAAAGGATGAGCTCATCGCGACAAATAACCTTACGTCGAGAAAGAACAGAAGACTCTCCCCCGGCAGGACCATCCTCATTCCGAAGGTGATGGAAGACGATGGCGACGATGGCGACACTATCATGTCCTTCAAGAGCGTATCGGTGAAACCCTGGAAGAACAGCGAAGAGAAATATATGCTCGTGAAGGTGGCGAAAAGTTTCATGGGCGCCCCCTACAAGTACGGCGGGAACACCCTGCGCGGCCTCGACTGCTCCGCCTATGTGAAGAAGATATACGAGATCTTCGATGTGGAACTCCCGAGGAGCGCCCGCGAGCAGTACAAGGTCGGGAACAAGATCTCCCGGGAAGAATTGTCCGTTGGCGACCTTGTGTTCTTCAAGACACGACGCTACGCGAAATATCCCACCCATGTGGGCATCTTCATAGGCGATGGCAATTTCATTCACGCCTCTTCAGGAAAGAGCCGCCTTGGTGTGAAGATAGACACACTCTCTTCCGGTTACTATTCCGGGGCCTATATCGGCGCGACGCGCATCAAGGGAAATGTCGATGCGGCGAGCAGTCAGGGCCCTGAAGCGACACAGCCCACGGAAAGATCCAGCAACAACTCCTGATATCCCATGTGAGAAAAGAACCTTTTCTCGTAGGCCTTTCGATAGCCCTCTACCTGTTCGGTCACCTGGCGCTCGTATGGGGTCTTGAACCGGTCATCAGTTTCTTCTATGTGACCTCGTGGTGGTCGTACATAATCCTTCTCGATTCACTTGTGTCCTTGAGATCGGGAAGACCTCTTCTCTTCCTTGATCGTTCCCTGCCGGCGGTGATAATCGTTTCCTGTGGCTACTGGTGCGTCTTCGAGCTTGTCAACCTGCGTATCGGGAACTGGTTCTACGTCAACGTTCCCCACGGTATTCCACTGCGATATGCCGGATATCTCCTTGCCTATGGCACTGTCATCCCGGCTATCTGTCTCACGGCGGCCATCATATCCCCGCTTCTCGACCGTGTCAGGCTACGGCCCGTCACGGTATCCCGCAGGTATCCGACCCGGGCCATGTCCTGCGGCATCGCCCTCTTCCTGCTCACCCTCATCTTTCCCGGGTATCTCTTCGGACTAGCCTGGGTATTCGCCATCCCTATCATCGACGGGATCAATCACCGCGCGGGATACCGGTCCTTCATGGGCGACCTTGAGCGCGGAGAGGTCGGCCGTCTTCTCGGCGCTCTGGCCTCAGGGCTCGTGTGCGGCCTCCTGTGGGAGACGTGGAATTCCCTCTCGCCCGTCAAATGGGTCTACACCGTGCCTTTCTTCGAGCGGATGAAGCTCTTCGAGATGCCTCTTCCGGGATATATCGGTTTCCCGGTCTTCGGCGTGGAGACGATCGCATTCATCGATCTCCTCCAGGGCCTTCGGCGCAAGAGAGCCGCGTTTGTCCTGACCATCTGCACCGCTCTTCTCACTGCCGCCCTCTCCTTCGTTCTCATTGACGCTTACACCGTGTTCTCCCGTACCACCCCCGTGGAGCAGCTTTCCTTTCTCAGCCGACAGAGCAAGGAAGCCCTCATGGTCTCGGGCGCAAGAACGAACCTGACCGTCGACACGACGCTGCTCGCTCCCGGCGAAGCCCAAAGAATGAGACTCGTCAATCTCAAGGGCCTTGGCTACCAGAACTACCTCAAGCTGGAGAACCACGGCATCACGAGCGTACACGAGCTCGCCAGGCTCGACGAAGCCGCGCTGTCCCGTATGCTCGGTGAGAAGAACCCCCTGAGGATACACATCTATCAGTCAGCGGCGCGGGCGCATTGAGTGTTGACATACCCGTTGCATCTGTGGTGAAATAGCATCCAGAAATGGCAAGAAAAAAAGAGAAAGAGCTCATCCACAAGCCGGACATGTTTGTCACGGCCTTTGAATCGGTTTCTCTGTACATCAGGGAGAATACAAAGCAATGCCTGTACGGGCTCGCGGCTCTTCTCATCATAGTCGCCGCCGTCGCTGCGTACATCGTCTACGCCAACCACCAGGCGGAGAAGGTCCAGTATCAGCTGGCGCTGGGTATAACCGCCTGGGAGACATACGAACAGACAAGGGCTGCCGGGGAGATGGACAAGGCGGAAGGCATCTTCCAGAAGATCGCCTCGGGAGCGAGCGGCAAACCCGGCCACATCTCAAAACTGTACCTGGCAAACATCAAGCTCGCCCGGGGCAAGAGGGATGAAGCCCTGAAACTCTACCAGGACGTCTCCGGGAACTCATCGAACAAAACACTCACCTACCTCGCCGACAACGCGATCAAAAGCCTCGAAAAGAAGTAAAGAACCGTTTCAGGTTTCAGGTTTCACGCAAAAAAACAGTTGCGCGTTTCGATTCAAAGGCCACGGTCTCGCCCAAACCACGGCCCACGCCGTGGCCGAACTGGGCCTTTTCCCTTGAGACCTGAGACCTGAGACTTGCGACCTGGAACGGCCTTTAAGAATAAAGCGCCTTGACCGGTTCGTACTTGGTCCCCTCCATGGCCGGATAGATGCCCGCCAGGACACCGATGACCATGCTGATGCCGAGGGCGAGGGGAATGTTAATGGAGAAGACCATCGGGAAACCCCCGATGATATCGACGACCACCGTTATGAGAAGCCCCGCGAGAATGCCGCCGATTCCGCCCACGAGGGCGACGATGACCGATTCCGACAGGAACTGCATTATGATGTCCCTTTTCTTCGATCCAACGACCCGCCTGATGCCGATCTCCATCTTCCTCTCCGATATGGAAAGGAGCATGATGGCGAAGATCCCCAGGCCGCCGATGAGGAAGGACACCGTCGAGGCGATGACGGTCAGGACCGAAACGAGCCGTATGCCTTCCTCCTGGGTCCTCAGTATGTCTTCCATGGTGAAAACGGTAAAGTCATCCTTCTGCTCCGGTTTCATGTTGTGGGCCTTTCGGATGAGATCCCTCAGGGCCGCTTTCATGCCGGAAAGCGGATAACCTTCCTGCACCTGCACGTACATTCCCTTTATGTAGTCCACGTTGCTGTAGCGCCTCATGAACGCGTTGAGAGGAACGTAGACCTGCAGGTCCTGGTCCTGGCCCGCGAAGTCCGTCCCCTTTTCCGTCATGACCCCCACGATCTCCGTGGGAACGCGAAAGACCAGGATGTTCTTCCCTATGGGGTCTTCGCCGGAAAACAGGCTCTCAACGACCTTGTAGCCAACGACGGCCTTCTTCTCGGCCTTCGCGTCCTCGTCGGCGGTGAAGTACCTTCCCGCCGCCAGGTCCACGTTGCGAATGTCGAACACCCTGTTCGACACCCCGGCCACGCTCACGTTGAGCATGCTGTCCCTGTATCGTGCAGGATAGCTGATATCGTAATAGGGGACCACCTCGACGACACCGGCAATGGATTCCTTCACGAGCTCAGCGTCTTTCAGCTTCAGCGTCTTCGATTCCGAGAACTGCCGCGTGCTTCTTCCCGCCGCGTGGACGAGGCCGGCCCGGACGATCACAAGGTTCTTGCCGAACTTCCCGATCTCAGATTCTATCTTCTTCTTCATGCCGTCGCTGATATTCCCGAAAGCCACGAGGCTCATGACCGCGAAAAGAATGCCGAGGAGCGCCAGGGTCATTCTGGCCTTGTGGACGACCAGGTTCTGAAAGGCTATCCTCACGTAGAAGGAGGCGGTGTATCTCATCCCCGGATCGCCTCTATCGGTTCTATCCTGCTCGCCCTTAGAGCCGGCCTCAACCCCGACAAAAGGCCTGTGAGAAAACTGAAAAGAAGGGCAAAAAGAACCACCTTGAAGGAGAACATCATGGGAATGTCGAAGAGCTTCTCGAAGGTGCCGCCGAGAACAACGCTGAGCAATATGCCCGCGACGCCTCCGATGAGGGTGATGAGGATGGACTCGAAGAGGAAGGAAAGCAGAATGCCCTTCTGCGTCGCGCCATAGGCCCTTCTGATGCCGATGTCCTTCTTGCGCTCCTGTATCGTGAGATAGAAAAGGTTCGCAAGGACAAAGCCGCTGACGACAAGGGCCACGATCGACGCCGTCCCCAGGAAGAGCAGAAGCGATCCAGAGATCACCGTGACAAAGGCAAGGATGTCCTTTGAGCTCCTGATGGTGAAGTCGTCATCGAGGTTGCCTTGCAGGCCGTGACTCATCCTGAGCGTGGCGCGTATGTCCTCTATGGTCCTGTCGAGGTCCCTGTGGGTCTTCAGACGCACCATGCTCAGGTATCTTCTTTCATTGACAATGCGCTTTGTCACCGTTGTCAGCGGCATGATCACCCTGTCGTCCACGTGGGGTCCCCCGACGCTTCCCCCCCGCTCCTCCAGCACGCCGATGACCCTGGTGGGGAGCTTTCCCACGAGGATCGCCTTCCCCAGTGCGGGCTCGCCCCTGAAAAGCTCTTCATACACCTTGGCCCCGATGACGCAGACGGCCTCCGCCCGGTCATAGTCGTCGGCCGTAAAGACGGTGCCGGCCTGAAAACCCCAGGAGAAGGATTCGAAATAGTTCGCCGTGGACCCTATCGCCTGGGTCTGCCAGTTCCTGTCCTTGTATCGCATCATGACATTGCGGGCCGAGAAAACCTTCATGACATCATAGACGCCCTCCACCCTGGCAAGAAGATCGGCGTCGCCTACCCTGATCGTGCTCACCCGTATCCTCGCGGCCCGCTGCCTCTCGCCGCCCCCGAAGATCATGATCGCATTGGGCCCCAGGGCCTCGAAAATGAGCTGCGCCTTCTTGTTGGCCCCATCGATGGTGGTGATGATGATGCAGATGGAGAGGATACCGAGGGCAACACCCGAAAAAGAGAAGACGACCCTGCCCCGGTAGTAGTAGAGGATCTTCAGGACCTCTTCGACAAACTCTCTAAGTTGCGATATCTTCTGAAATAGCGCCATCCTCTATCCTGACAAGGCGTCTTCCAAAGGTCGCGAGCCTGGGATCGTGGGTCACGACAATGATCGTCTTCCCCTCGTCGTTGAGCATCCGAAAGAGGTCCATGATCTCGCCGCCGGTCTTCGAATCGAGGGCCCCCGTGGGTTCATCGGCGAGGATGAGGTCCGGGTCGTTGACGAGCGCCCGTGCTATGGCCACGCGCTGCTGCTCACCCCCGGAGAGCTGCGACGGTTTGTTGTGTATCCTCTGTTCCAGGCCGAACCTCCCGAGGAGCACCTTCGCCTTGTCCCGGGGATGCTTGATATTCTTCCTGGAATAGACTATGGGTATGAGAACGTTCTCGATGGCGTCGAGGTAAGGAAGGAGAAAGAACTGCTGAAAGACGAAGCCGATGTGGTTGTTCCGCATGTCGGCAAGCCTTTCGTCATCGAGACCGTCCACGCTGGTATCGGCAAAGATATACTCGCCCTCCGTCTGCTTGTCGAGGAGCCCGATAATGTTCATAAGCGTCGTCTTGCCCGACCCGGAGACACCCATGAGAACGACGAACTCCCCCTTTGTCACCGTGAGGTTGATGCCTTTGAGGATCGAAAGTTCACGGTCCCCTACGAAGTAGCTCTTCCTGATGTCCTTGAGTACGATCACTTTCTCGAGCCCGCGTTGTTCTGCGGCTTCTTTGCAGCCGGAGCCATGGATGGGACGATGACCTGCTGCCCCTCGGTGAGCCCCGATGTTATCTCGGTGTAGCTCTGGTCGCGGACGCCGGGGACGACCTCCTGCCGGACGCTCTTGCCCTTCGATCTCACATAGACCACATTCTTCCTGTCTTCAAAGCGAATCGCCCCGTTGGGCACGACGATCACATTCGCCTTCTCCTCGATGATGATCCGGACATGGCTTGTCATCTCCGGCTTCAGGGTAAGGGCATCGTTGGGGTCGATCTTGACGATGGCGAGATAGTAAACGATATTCTCCTTGATCTCCGGCTGGGGATAGATGCGGTCTATGACGCCTTTGTATATCCTGTCACGGTAGGCGTCGACCCAGTACTCCACCTTGAGTCCCGGCTTCACCCTCCCGATGTCGGTCTCGTCCACGTATATCCACATCTCCAGCTTCGTGGGATCGATGATGGTTATCAGGTTCGGTGCGGACAGGCCCGAGACCACCGTCTCCCCTTCCTGGGTGGCGACAGCCGAGATGTAACCCGATATGGGGGCGTAGATCTTCGTGTAGCTATGGCTTACCCTGAGGGCCTTGAGCTTCTCCTCGGCCTCCTTCACCTTTGCCTTGCCGAGCTCGACCTGGGCGCGCGAAACATCACGTTCGCGCTTGGCCTTTTCGACACTGTCCCTGGTCGTATACTCCTTCGCGAGAAGGCGTTGCTCCCGCTCGTAGTTCGTCTGGTTGTATGCGTCCTGAGCATGTTTCGCATCGAGGTCCCTGCGCTGCTGCTCCACGGCGGCCTCGGAATTGCGTATGTTCGCAAGGATCTCACGATCGTCGATCTCGACGATAAGGTCGCCCTTTTTCACGTGATCCCCCACCTGGAACTTGAGCCTGTTCAGGGTCCCCGTTGCGCGGGTGCCGACCTTGACGATGGCTCCCACCTGGGCCTTGATGATACCCGTCTGTTCCGTGGAATAAACAACATTGGCGCGCTTCACCGTGAAGGGTTCTCCTTCCTTTGGCCTGTCGCCTTTTCGGGTAACGAAGAAAACGATGAGGACGATGAGGCAGAGAGCCGCGATCGCGTACAGGATCTTTCTTTTCATTGTCCCTGGTCCCCGAGGTAGGCCGCTTTTTCGAGGTAGGCCAGCGAAACCCGGGCCTTCGCCAGGGAGCTGACGTAGCTCTCGTTGGCCGAAGCAAGGTCCTTCTCGCTCTGGAGAAGGTTCAGTATGTCGCCTTTCCCTTCCATGTACTCGCCGTAAAGCTGGTTGAAGTTCGAGGTCGCCTCACGGACGAGTTCCCCGTACATCTTCACATCCGCGACGCTCAGTTCGTAGTCCTTGACCGCCCTCGCGATGTCGAGGCTGGTCGTCCTTTTGGTCTCGGCCAATCTCTGGCGGGCCGCATTGACGTCGCTCATGGCCCCCTGCATGTTGTAGTACCGGCCGACCCCGTCAAAGAGGGGAAAGGAAAGACTGACCATGAAGGCGTCCGTCCTGCCGTCAGGGAAGAACCGGCTGTCCTGCCTGGTCTGCTGAAGGGTCGTGTCTATTTTGGGATACCAGGCGCTCCTTTTCTCGTCGTACACCCTCATCAGCCTGTCTATTTCCTTTTGCTGCGTTATGATCTCCGGTTTTGCCGCAAGGGCCCTGTCGTTCAGGCTCTTCTGATCGGCCGTGAAGGAAGGGGCCGAAAGCGCGCCCTCGACATCGAAGGGGTCCGGCGCCGGGACGATGATGAGCGACCTCACCGATTCCAGCGATTTTTCATACTCCTTCCTGGCCCTCTGCAGATCGATCCTGGCGTTGAGGAAGCGGACCTCCGCCTGCAGCAGCTCGCTTTTCTTCGCGACCCCTTCTTCGTATCTCCCGCGGGTGAGGTTGTGTATCTTCTGCGCGGCCTGCAGCGCCTCCTGCCTCTTCCCGACGATGGACTTTGTCCCGAGAGCGAGATAGAACGCGCTCTTGATGTTGTATACGACGTCTTCCCTGACGCTCTTGAAACGTTCCTTCTCCCGTTCCCAGACCGCGAACGCACCCTTTCGCTTCGCCCACCGCTCACCGCCGTCGAAGACCCGCCAGGAGATGGAACCGCTGAACGTGAACGCGTCACGGGAATCGGTGGTGTCCCTCAAGTTGCCCGTGTACGTGCTTATCGGCGTCATGGGAGATATGGTCCGTATGTAGGAGGACCCGATCTGGGCCTGCGGCAGAAAAGGATCTATGGACGATATGTAGGAGAACCGCGATCTCTTGACGAACTCCTCCTGTTCCTTCATGACATAGGATTCTCCGAGACCGTTCTTTATCGCTTCGTCGAGAGTGATGCAGACACCCGGCCCGGGGACGAGGAAAAGAAGGAAGGAACAAACGACCAGCAACTGCCGGACATGTCCTGTCAAATGAATTGTCCTGTGCTCCATGAAACGAACTCGCGCCATCCTATCCGTCGGAAACGTCTTCAAAACCGCCGCAAGTGCTATTGTAGCACAATCATTCTTCTGTCACAATCGAAAGACATGGGATCGGGCTCGAAAAGAGCCGGGGAACGAAGAAAAGGAAAATGCCGAGGAACGGAATTGAACCGCTGACACGGGGATTTTCAGTCCCCTGCTCTACCGACTGAGCTACCTCGGCAATGTGTAAATTTAAAACATAACCCGCCGCGCCCTGTCAACAGTTTACTTGGAAAATGACCGGCCTGAAAACTTTGACAGGACCCGCCAACGTATGTTACACAGATTCAGCAGATCCCCGGGCAGGCAAGACCGATGAAACCATTCAAGGGAATACTCTATAACACCCGAAAGACCGACGGCATTGCCGATCTCGTCTGCCCTCCGTACGACGTGATCGAGGATACAGAGCCCTATTACGCGAAGAATCCCTTCAACGCCATACGACTGGAGCTTCCCCGGGACCTGCCCGGCATGGACAGGTACCGGAACGCGAAGAGCACCCTCGATGACTGGCTCTCGAAGGGTGTTCTCGTGTCCGATCCCGGCGAGTCCATCTATGTTTACGAGCAGGAATTCACCATTCAGTCGGCGACGTACCTCAGGAAGGGCTTTATCGGGCTCCACAGGCTCGACAGGGAACGCATCCTGACACACGAACAGACGCGCAAGAAGGCAAAGGCCGACAGGGAGCAGCTCATCGGCACCCTGAAGACCTATACCAGCTTCATCTTCGGCCTTTACGATGACAGGGAAAAGCAGGTCCGGCACCTGCTCGACACCGCACCGGCACAGCCGCTCTTCGAATTCACCGACGAGCAGTCCATAATGACCAGGTTCCACCGGATCACGGACCCCGACTCGATCGGAGCCATGGCCGCCATTCTCGACACAAAACGCATCTACATCGCCGACGGACATCACAGGCTCGATGTGTCCTACCGCCTGGGAGTCCCCTATGCCCCCTTCTACCTCACAGATATGTATGATGAAGGCATCGTGATCCTTCCCTACCACAGGTTGGTCAGGTTCAACCACAAACGGCCCCTCGCGGAACTCATTGCGGCCCTCGAATCATGCATGACCATCGAGAGAAGGCCCTTCACAGGCGATGACGCGCTCGAAGGCGCCCTGTCGGCCGTGGCCGCGTCTCCACGCCCGGCCTTCGCCTTCTTCTCGGCAGACGACCGGCAGCATCTGTACACGGCCGTGGAGAGATCCCCGCTCCCCATGTACAATTCCCCGGACCTCCACGACAGCCTGAAAAGATTGAAGGTGAATGTCATTCACAGCGGGGTCATCCGCGGAATACTGGGGATAAGGGACGATGAGATCTCCTTCACGGAGGACCATGGGTGGTCCGTCGATTCCGTGAGGAACGCCTCCAGCGATCTGGCATTCTTCCTCCCTCCCACGACGGTAGATGAAGTGCGGGACATCGCCGAGAACGGTCTTGACATGCCCCCCAAATCGACGTTCTTCTATCCCAAGATCCTGACGGGTCTTGTGTTCTACAGGTATGCGTGACACCGTCGGAAAAGACGAGACGCTCGACATCCTCTGCAACGAAGAACTGCGGATCATTCAGAAAAATAGGGGATACCGGTTCTCCATCGACGCGATCCTGCTCGCCGCCTTCGTGGTCCTGAAAAAGCATGAAAGGCTGTTGGATATCGGTTCCGGTTGTGGTATCATACCTATCTATATTGCGAAAAAGGGCTTCAGGAACGAGATGATCGGCGTGGAACTTCAGACGGATCTCCATGAGACGGCGCAAAGGAACAGCGTGATGAACCATTGCGAGGACCACGTCCGTTTCATCAATGCCGATATCAACGCCCTTGTTCGGGACATGAGGCGAACACCTTTTCACGTGGTCACCTCCAATCCTCCCTATACAAAACGCAAAAGCGGCAGGACGTGCCCGGAAAGGTCGCGCTTCCTGGCGCGCAACGAGGAGGCCCTCGATCTCGAGGGTCTTGTGGACGCGGCGTCGTCTCTCCTCGTCAAAAAGGGGCGCTTCTACGTCATTTATCCGGCCCGCCGTGCCGGCGAGCTCATCCATGCGGCCGCGTCACGGAGACTGGCGCTTAAGAGGCTGCGCGCCGTCCATCCCCGGAAGGACGAGAGCGCCAACCTTGTCCTTGCCGAATTTACAAAGGACGGCGGCGTCGGGGCCGTCATCGAGAGGCCGCTCTACGTGTATGACGGAGATGCCACCTCCGCGGAAGTTAACGAATACTACTCATTTGGAGACTAGACATGTCGGGATTTACGCAGATCATCCAGAAAGACCTCGAGAAGCTCGAGTCCTCGATCGATGAACTCATCAGCACGCGGGTCAGTTACATCAAGGAGATCGTCACCTATATCATAAAATCCGGCGGCAAGAGGGTGCGTCCCGTACTTGTCATGCTCTGCTCCAAACTGTGCGGCTACCGTGGCAGGAAACACATCCCCTACGCCGCGATCATCGAGTTCATCCACACCGCCACCCTGCTTCACGATGACGTCGTGGATAACGCCAAGACCAGGCGGGGCCTGTCCACGGTCAACACGGTCTGGGGCAACGAGCCCAGCGTCCTGGTCGGGGATTTCCTTTACTCCAGGTCCTTCGAACTCATGTCCCGGGACGGCAATAACGAGATCCTCAAAACCATCTCGAAGGTGACGACGGCGCTGTCCGAGGGAGAGATCCTGGAGATAGTGAAGACCGCCGACGTGGAAACCACCGAAAAGGATTACTACGAGATAATCGGGAACAAGACGGCCGTTCTTTTCGGCGCCGCCTGCGAGATCGGCGCCATCCTCGGTCAGCGGCCCGACAATGAACGACGGGCATTGAGGAATTTCGGGTACGATCTCGGCATAGCCTTTCAGCTCATGGACGACGTCCTCGACTACACGTCATACAACGACGTCCTGGGTAAGCGCGTGGGGACCGACCTGAAGGAAGGCAAGGTGACCCTCCCCCTTATCCATGTTCTGAGGAACGCCGGCGAAAAGAACAAGGCCCGCATAGAAAAGATCTTCGCCAAACCGAGGATAACACAACGTGATTTCGACCGCGTGCTCGCCATCATAGAAAAGAACGGCGGAATCGCTTACACGCTGGAGGCAACGGAAAGACACCTCACCCAGGCAAAGAGATACCTCGACGTCTTTCCCGCGTCACGCTACAAGACCGCCCTTCTCGAGCTTGCCGACTACATGCTGAAGAGAGAGATGTAGCTAAG
>JAAYAK010000267.1 GCA_012719415.1 Syntrophorhabdus sp. | reverse complement strand
TGTCGCAGGTCGCAGGTCTCAAGTCACAGGTTAAAGACAAAAGCAGATATTGGCTGTCAACAGCATTGATCTTTTTTGGTTTTTAGACGTGAGACCTGTGACCTGAAACCTGGGACTTGTGACGCTTCTAACACCCGGCCAGGGCGAGGAAGTTCTTGAGGAGCGTGAGGCCCACTTGCTGGCTCTTTTCGGGGTGAAATTGGCAGGCGAAGAGGGGGCCCGTCTCGATGGATGAGGTGAAGGGGCCCTCGTAGTCCGTGGTCGTGGAAATGACGGATCCGTCCTCGGGGGCACAGTAATAGGAGTGCACGAAGTAGAAGAAATCGCCCGAGCCTACCCCTTTGAGGATGGGGCTCTCCTTGCGGATGGTGACGCTGTTCCAGCCCATGTGGGGCACCTTCATGGAACCCTTGAAACGCGGCACGCTCCCCTTCATGACACCGAGACCGGTGACCCCCGGCGCTTCTTCGCTTGATTCGAAGAGCACCTGCATCCCCAGGCATATGCCGAGGTACCGTTTGTCCCTGCGGATGTGCTCCCTGATGGCAGAGGCCAAACCCCTCCCCTCGAGGTTCTCCATGCACCTGCCGAAGGCTCCCACCCCGGGCACGACTATGGCGGAGGCCTCCTCGACTGCCCGCGGATCCCCGGACACGGTCACCCGGGCCCCGAGCTTCGTGAAGGCGTTAAGGACGCTCTTCAGGTTACCCATCCCGTAATCGACAACGACGATCATCTAAAGCACGCCCTTCGTGCTGAGCACGCCCTTTATGCGGTCGTCCTTCTCCACCGCGGCCCTTAAGGCCCGGGCGAAGGATTTGAACACCGCCTCCACCTTGTGGTGGAGGTTGCTTCCATAGAGGAGGTTGACGTGAAGGGTCAGCCTCGCCTCGTTCACAAAGGCCTGGAGGAATTCCTTCACCACGTCGACGTCGAACCCTCCCGTCCTTCCCTGGAGACGCCCCCGGAAGACGAAAGACGAACGCCCCGATATGTCGACGGCCGTCATGCAGAGCGTCTCGTCCATGGGGACGAGGGCGCTGCCGTACCGCTTTATCCCCTCCATGCCGCCCAGGGCATCCCTCAGGGCCTTCCCCATGGCGATCCCCACGTCTTCGACGGTGTGGTGGTTATCCACCTCGGTATCTCCCTCCGCCGTTACGCCAAGATCGAAGAGGCCATGCTTCGCGAAGAGATCGAGCATGTGATCGAAGAAGGGTATCCCCGTGGAGATGCTGTACTCACCCGAGCCGTCGAGGTTCCAGGATACAGAGATGGACGTTTCTTTCGTGGTCCTTTCCACTTCGGCCTTTCTCGCCATGTTCCCCCCTACATGATGACCTTGTTCAGCGGGTATTCCACTATCCCCTGGGCCCCGGCCCTTTTCAGGTCGGGGATTATGTCCCGGACGACCTTCTGGTCGATGATGACCTCGATGGCCACCCATTTTTCATCGGAAAGGTTCGATACCGTCGGCGTGTGCAGTGAGGGAAGGATCTCCGTCACCCTGCCGAGCTTGTTCCTCGGAATGTTCATCTTGAGCCCGACCTTCTCCTCGGCAAGGAGCGCCCCCTTCAGGAGAATGATCAGGTTCTCCATCTTCCGCCTTTTCCAGGGGTCTTTCCAGGCGCTCCTGTTCGCGATCATGACCGTTTCGGACTCGAGGATGGTCTCCACTATCCGCAGGTTGTTGGCCACGAGCGATGCCCCCGTCTCCGTCACCTCCACGATGGCGTCGGCTAGAAGGGGCGGCTTCACCTCCGTGGCACCCCAGGAGAACTCCACCGAGGCCTCGATGCCCTGCTTCCTCAAATATCGTTTTGTAAAGGCCACGAGCTCGGTGGCGATCTTCTTCCCCTCGAGGTCCTTCACCTTCTTGATGGGCGAATTGTTCGGAACGGCCACCACCCACTTGACGCCCCGGAAGCCCACCTTGCCGTAGCGCAGGCGGACAAGCTCCACAACCTTCGCGTCCTGCTCCAGGACCCAGTCGGCCCCCGTTATGCCCATATCGAGGATGCCGTCCTCCACGTAGCGTGCCATTTCCTGCGCCCGGATGACGAGCCCTTCCATCTCGTTGTCGTCGATGACGGGGACGTAGGAACGCTCCCGGAGTTTGATGGTGTAACCGGCGTTCTTGAAAAGCCGGAATGTCGATTCCTGCAGGCTGCCCTTGGGCAGGCCGATCTTCAGTTTCATTTCGGGGACTCCTTTCGCGCCTTTATTGCGTCGCCGTGGGCAGGCAGACCCTCTATCCTCGCGAGCCTCTCCGCCCTGTCGCCATATCTTTCGATGAAGGTCCGGTCTATTGTAACAACAACCTTCCGCTTTGTAAACCGGTCGACGGAAAGTCCCCCCGTGAACCGTCCCGCGCCCGCCGTGGGCAGGACGTGGTTCGTCCCGATATAGTAGTCGCCCATGGCAACGGGCGTGTGGGGGCCGACATAGATGACGCCGGGATACAGGATGGAAGGCAGGCAGCTTTCATCGCCGATGAGTTCCATATGCTCCGGCGCGATCCTGTTTATCGCCTCGACGGCGCGGCCGATGTCGGTGTAGTGCACCATATACCCGTTGTCATCGAGGGCCTTCCTGATGGTCTCCCTGCGCGGGGCGGCAGCGAGAAGACCTTCCATCGTCCTGACGACGGCCTCGAGGTGCTCCCGCGAAGAGGAGAAGAGCCCCACCGATGCGAGTTCGTCGTGCTCCGCCTGGGAGAACATATCGAGGGCCACGTGCTCCGGCGAATGGGCCCGGGTACAGAGAATGACGAGCTCCGTCGGCCCCGCGAGCATGTCGATGCCGACGGACCCGTAGACCTCTCTCTTGGCCTCTTCCACGTAGGCGTTCCCCGGTCCGACGATCATGTCCACCTTCGGCACCGAGCCCGTGCCGAACGCGAAGGCGTAGACGGCCTGTGCGCCGCCGACGCGGTAGATCTCACCGATGCCGAGGAGCTTCGCCGCGGCCGCCACGTGGCCATTTATGGCGCCCCCCCGGCCGGGCGTGGCCGCACAGATCCTCCTGACCCCCGCTATCTGTGCCGGCACCACTCCCATGATCAGCGACGACGGATACGACGCCGTTCCCCCGGGGACGTAGACCATGACGCTTTCCACGGGCACCGGGGCTTCCTCCACGACGAGGCCCTTCTTCCGGAAGGCCCTCTTCGGCATTTTCTGTCCCCTGTGGTAGGAAACGACGTTCCGGATCATCCCCTTGAGAACCGAAAGGTCCCTTGCCGGGACCCTCGATGCCGCCTCGTCGATCTCCTCGGGCGTCAGTTTGAGAGGGTGCGGCCTCTCCCAGCCGTCCCAGGCAATGGAGAAGTCTACGAGAGCGCTGTCCCCGCGGGAGAGCACGGCCTCGCGTATCTTCAGGACCGCCTCGCGGACGTCGCGCTTCTTGCCTTCCCTGCCGGTCTTCACGAAGGACATGAGGCCGTCGAATTCCCGGTCAAGCTCCCATACTTTCATCTTTCACCCTTTCGATCCTGGCCCCGAGGTTCTTCAGCTTCTCTTCGATGCGCTCATAGCCCCGGTCGATGTGGTATATGCGCGAGACCTCCGTTTTACCGTAGGCGGCAAGGCCCGCGATGATGAGCGACGCGCTGGCCCGTAAGTCCGTGGCCATCACCTTCGCCCCCGATATCGATTCGACCCCGTGGACGATGGCCGTGTTGCCCACGACCCTGATGTCGGCGCCCATCCGCCGAAGCTCCGCCGCGTGCATCATCCTGTTCTCGAAGATGGTCTCCGTTATGGCGCTCACCCCCTTGGAGGTCGTCATGCTGGCCATGAGCTGGGCCTGCATGTCCGTCGGGAACCCCGGGTACGGCACGGTCCTGATATCCACGGCCAGGGGTCTTCTCTTCGACATGGACGCCCTGATCGTCCGCCCGTCGCAGTGTATCTCCATGCCCGTCTCCGTCAGTTTGTCGATGACCGCCTTGATGTGTTCGGGAACGCAGTTCTCGAGAACAATGTTTCCCCGCGTCATGCCGCAGGCGGCAAGGAACGTCCCCGCCTCGATCCTGTCCTCTATGACGTCCCAGGAGCAGGGTGTAAGCTCGCCCACGCCTACTATGCGTATGACCGCCGTCCCTTCCCCTTCGATGCGCGCCCCCATCTTCTTGAGCATCCGCGCGAGATCGACCACCTCCGGTTCCCGCGCGGCGTTCTCTATGAGCGTTTCGCCTTTTGCGAACACCGCCGCCATGAGGAGGTTTTCCGTCCCGCCGACGGTGACGTTGTCGAAGACGATGCGCGCCCCTTTGAGCCTCTTTGCCGTGACATCGACGTAACCCTCACGGATGGCGACTTCGCACCCCAGCGCGGAGAGGCCCTTCAGGTGGAGGTCGATCGGCCGCTCCCCGATGGCGCACCCACCGGGATAGGACACCGTCGCCTTCCTGAGGCCGCCGATGAGGGACCCGAGGACGAGGACGGAGGCCCGCATCTTCTTCACCAGTTCGTAGGGCGCCACGTGGTTGTCCACCGCCGTGGTGTCGATGTCGATGGTGTGCTCGTCCCGCCAGGCGCACCTGGCGCCGAGGAGGTCGATAAGCCGCATCATCGTGGTGACATCCATGAGACGGGGCACGTTCCCTATGCTGTACCTGCCCTTCTCGAGCAGCGTGGCGGCAAGGACGGGCAGAACGGCGTTCTTGGAGCCGCTTATCCGGACCTTCCCTTTCAGTCTCTCTCCGCCTTCAATAATGAACTTATCCATGTCCCGCGAGCACCCTTTCCCTGCCTGAATAGTCTTTCTTCACGCTCACCGTCAGACCCGCCCCCTCGAGCAGGGCGCCGACAACCCGGACCTGAGCGGCCGAGCCCACCTCGAGGAGGACCCATCCGCCCGGGGTGAGGCGCCGGGGAAGCTCCGCGGCTATCCGGCGGTATACCTCGAGGCCCTCCGCGCCGCCCTTGAGGGCGCGGGGCGGCTCGAAATCCCTTACGTCCGTCATGAGACCGTCCCACTCCTCGTCGGCCACGTAGGGAGGATTCGACAGGATCATGTCGAACCGCGCTCCGTCACCGAGTGCGGCGAAGAGGTCGCTGCACACAAAGCGCGTCCTCTCCCCGACCCCCATGCACCGGGCGTTCCCGCGGGCCACCGCAAGGGCCGCCTCGGATATGTCGACGCAGACGACCCTGTTGCCCGTGTGTTTCGCGACGATAATACCGATCACTCCGGAACCGGTGCCCATGTCGAGGACCGCGAGGTCCTGCCTGCCTCCGATGAGGGCGATGGCCTCTTCCACGAGGACCTCCGTCTCCGGGCGCGGGATCAGCACCGCCTCATTCACGGAAAAGGTTTCGGAAAAGAACTCCCGCGTCCCCGTCATGTATGCGAGCGGCCTGCCCGCGGCGCGCTCCTCGAGGACCCTCCGCAGGGTGTCGAGGTCATCTCCGGCCACTTCGCGGTCCATATCGGAGAAGACCTGTTCCTTCGTGAGGCTCAAGGCGTGACAGAGGACCGCCACGACGTCCGTCCTCAATAGACGCTTCTCGCCGGTGATGATCTGCCTGATCCTCAATGCCCTTTATCCTTTTTTGAGCGCCTCTGAGCGGAAATGCGCGGTCACGGGACCCGTTATCTCTTCTATGTTCCCGTTGAGGATGTCCTGAAGCTTGTACAGGGTGAGGCCGATCCTGTGGTCGGTGACGCGTCCCTGGGGGAAGTTGTAGGTCCTGATGCGCTCGCTGCGCTCCCCGGTGCCTACCTGTTTTCGACGTTCGTCGGATATCTCCTGCTCCTTCTCCCCTTCCATCTTTTCCTTGAGCCGAGCCCTGAGCACGCGCATGGCCTTTGCCTTGTTCTTGTGCTGAGACTTCTCGTCCTGGCATGTGACGACCATGCCTGTCGGTATGTGGGTAAGCCTCACCGCCGAGTCGGTGGTGTTCACATGCTGGCCGCCGGGGCCGCTGGAACGGAAGAGGTCGACGCGTATCTCGTCGGGATTGATGGCGATCTCCAGTTCCTCCGGCTCGGGGAGCACGGCAACGGTGATCGTGGAGGTGTGGATCCTTCCCTGGGCCTCCGTTTCGGGGACCCTCTGAACGCGATGGACGCCGCTCTCGTACCTTAGGGCATTGAAGGCGTCCTTCCCCTCGATGACGACGATCACCTCTTTGAACCCCCCGAGGTCGGAGGGGCTCGAGCTCATGATCTCCGTCTTCCATTTCATGCGCTCGGCAAACTTCATGTAGGAGGCGAAAAGGTCCCGCGCGAAGAGGGCGGCTTCCTCTCCCCCCGTGCCGGCCCGTATCTCGAGAAACATGCTCTTCGCCTGCTTCTCCGTCTTCCTCAGGAGGCTGTCGGTGAGGACCCCCTCGATCCGTTCCATCTCCTTCTCAAGGTCTGCAAGTTCCTCGCGGGCAAGGGACTTCATCTCCTCGTCGGATTCCTCTTTCAAGAGCTCCGATGTTTTCTCCTGCTCCGCCTTCGCGGCCTTCCATTCGCGGTAGGGGTCGACGACCTCCTTGAGGTCGGTGCGCTCCTTGGCAAGCTTCTTGTACTCCTCCATGTTGGAGAGCACCTCGGGCTTTGCCATCTCCGCCTCTATTTCCTCGAAGCGTTTTTCAAGCTCAATGAGTTTCCCGAACATTACTTCTGTTTCTTTCCGTATTTCCTTTCGAACTTCTCGACCTGACCGGCGGAATCAAGGCGTTTTTCCTTGCCCGTGAAGATGGGGTGGCACTTGGCGCATATCTCGACGGTGATCTTGTCTTTAACGGAGAGGGTCTCAAAGGTGTGGCCGCAGGCGCACTTCACCGTCGCGGTCTTCAGTTCCGGGTGGATGCCCTTTTTCATGTCTCTTATCCTCCTTTGCTCATCGAATAGAGAAAGTCTTTATTAGAATCCGTATCGGCCAATTTTTCAAGGAGAAATTCCATGGCCTCCACTGTGTTCATTGGCTGGAGTACTTTCCTCAGGAGCCAGATGCGCTGCAGATCGCTCGACTCGAGGAGGAGCTCTTCCTTCCTGGTGCCCGATTTGTTGATGTCTATGGCGGGGAATATCCTCTTCTCCGCCAGCTTCCTGTCGAGGTATATCTCGCAGTTGCCTGTCCCCTTGAACTCCTCGAAGATGACCTCGTCCATGCGGGAACCCGTGTCGATGAGGGCGGTGGCGATGATGGTGAGGCTTCCCCCTTCTTCGATGTTCTTCGCGGCGCCGAAGAAGCGTCTCGGCTTCTGCATGGCCGACGCGTCGATGCCGCCGGAGAGTATCTTGCCGCTCGAGGGCACCACCGTGTTATAGGCACGGGCGAGACGTGTGATACTGTCGAGAAGGATGACCACGTCCTTCTTGTGTTCGACAAGCCTCTTGGCCTTTTCGATAACGATCTCGGCAACCTGCACGTGCCGTGTCGCCGGTTCGTCGAAGGTGGAGCTTATGACCTCGCCCTTGACGGAACGCATCATGTCCGTCACCTCTTCCGGCCGCTCGTCGATGAGAAGGACGATGAGGTATATCTCCTTGTGGTTCTTCGTCAGGCTGTTCGCGATGGACTGGAGGAGCATCGTCTTGCCCGTTCTCGGGGGCGCGACGATGAGCCCGCGTTGTCCCTTGCCTATGGGTGTGAAGAGATCCATGACCCTCGTCGAGAGGCTGTCGTGCACCGTTTCGAGCTTCGCCCTCTCGTTAGGGTAGATGGGCGTAAGGTTGTCGAAGATGATCTTGTCGCGCACCACACTGGGGTCGTCGAAGTTTATCGACTCCACCTTGAGGAGGGCAAAATACTTCTCGTTGTCCTTTGGCGGCCGTATCTGGCCCGACGTCGTGTCCCCCGTTCTCAAGCCGAACTTCTTTATCTGCGAGGGGGAAACGTAAATGTCGTCGGGGCCGGGAAGATAATTGGAGTCCGTGGACCGCAGGAACCCGAACCCCTCGGAGAGTATCTCGAGGACCCCTTCTCCGTACACGTTCTCGTTCTTGTCGACGTATGCCTGCAGGATGGAGAAGATGAGCTCCTGTTTTCTCAGCCCCGAGGCGTTCTCGATGTTGAGGTCCCGCGCGATCTGTGTTAATTCGCCGATTTTCTTGCTTTTTAGGTCGTTAAGGTGCATCGAGTTCTTACCTCCCATTCATTGATCCTTTCCAGAAGGGCCTCGATGTTCCTCTCGAGGTCCTCTCTCGTTCCATTGTTGAATAGCACATAGTCTGCCGCCTCTTCCTTTTTCTTGAGCGGTATCTGGTTCAGTATCCGCTTCTCTATGTCGTCGGGGGCCATGCCCCGTACTTTTAACCTTTCCCGCACGACGTCCATGTCGGCGCTGACGACGACGGTTCTGTCGAGCTCCCTGTAAAGACCCGTTTCGAAAAGAAGGGGCCCGTCGACGACGACCGCCCTTTCGCCCGCCCGGCCAAGCTCGTCGACCTGCCGCCAGAGCTCGGCCCTCACCCGCGGGTGGGTGATCCTCTCGAGTCTCCTCAACTTTTCCTTATCGGCAAAGACGATGTCCCTCAGTCTCTCGACCACTATCTCCCCGTCGACGACAAGGCCGTTGCCGAACTCCCGCTGTATCTCCTCGTGGACCTCCGCGAGGGTGAGCATTCTCTTCGCCAGGGCATCGAGGTCTATGACGGGCATGCCTCGGGCCTTGAGGGCCGCACAGGCTGTCGTCTTGCCGCTGCCGATGATCCCCGTTATGCCGATGGTTATCATATGTCGAGGTTTCTCACGCTCAGGGCGTTCTCCTCGATGAAGGTCCTGCGGGTCTCGATGTTGTTCCCCATGAGCACCGTGAAGACCTGATCCGCGGCTACGGCATCCTCGATGGTAACCTTCACGACCTTCCTCTTCTCCGGGTCCATGGTGGTCTCCCAAAGCTGTTCGGCGTTCATCTCGCCGAGACCTTTGTACCTCTGGATGTTCACGCCTTCTTTTCCCTTGTCGAGTATGTGCCTGAGGAACTCGTCGGGGCTGAAGGATACGGGCGGCTTGCTGCCCTCTGTGACGCGGACGCCTTCCTCGTAGAAGTTCCTCACCTCGGCGTACGCCTTGTAGGCGTCGGTGTAGTCGCTCACGGCGCACAGCTCGTACTCGACGCGGACGGTTCCGCCCTTGCCGGCCTTCGCCTCCGCCTCGATGCAGAAGAGGTTGTGCTCCCGATCCCAGACCATCGTGCACCTGTAGCCCATGCCTCTCAGGCTCTCGAGCAACTTGCCGAGCTTCTCATCCTTCTGGAAATCTTCTCTTTTCGCTATGTCGAAACGCATGAGTCCAAGGGATATCTCCCTGTCGATGCCATCGGCGAGGGAATTGCGCAGGAAACTTTCCACCGTCTTTATCTTCTCCACCCTCGCGGCAAGCTCCGGGCCCGCTTGAATGTCACCGTTGACGGCGCAACTGGTCTTTTCCATTCCTCGTAAGGTGATGGCACGCTCGAATTCCTCTTCGTCCTTCGCGTAGGATTCCCTGTTGCCGGCCTTTATCTTGTACAGTGGCGGCTGCGCGATGAACAGATGCCCTTCCGTGATGAGGTCCGGCATCTGGCGATAGAAGAAGGTGAGCAGAAGCGTCCGGATGTGGGATCCATCGACGTCCGCATCGGTCATGATGATCACCTTGTGGTACCGAAGCCGCCCCTTGCCCTCTGCCCCTATGCCAACGGCGAGGTAGATGGAACGGATCTCCTGGTTCGTAAGGACCTTTTCCTGCCGTGATTTCTCGACGTTCAATATCTTGCCCCTTAAGGGGAGTATGGCCTGGGTCTTCCTGTTCCGGCCCTGTTTTGCCGAACCACCTGCGGAATCGCCCTCGACGATGAAGAGCTCGCACTGCACAGGGTCGCTTTCCTGGCAGTCCGCGAGTTTTCCCGGGAGCACCCCGTTCTCGATGAGGCTCTTGCTCTTAACGAGCTCCTTCGCCTTTTTTGCAGCTTCTCTTGCGCGACGCGCCTCGATGGCCTTCCCCACTATCGTCCTCGCGATCTGGGGATTGAGTTCAAGGTATTCGCCTATCTTCTCGTTCAGGAGGGACTCGACGATGCCCTTTATCTCGCTGTTGCCCAGCTTCGTCTTCGTCTGCCCTTCGAACTGCGGGCTCTGCACCTTGATGTTCACGACGGCCACCAGACCTTCCTTGATATCATCGCCGGTGAGGTTCTCCTTGATCTTACCCTGCATATTGCTCTGGATGAAGCCGTTGATGCACCGCGTCAGGGCGCTGCGGAAGCCGGCGACATGCGTGCCGCCTTCCTTCGTGTTGACGTTGTTCACAAAGCTCTGGATGTTCTCGTTGTACCCGTCGTTGTACTGGAGGGCGACCTCCAGAAGGTCGAGCGATTCCCGCGAGTTAGAAACATATATGGGTTCGTCGAAAAGGACCGCCTTGCTGGCATTCAGGTACTTCACAAAGGAACGGATGCCGCCTTCGTGCCTGAACTCCTGTTTCCTGGCCTTTCTCTCGTCTGCAAGTATGATATGGATACCGTTGTTGAGGAAGGATATCTCTCGCATACGGTGGGCGAGGGTGTCATAGCTGTACTCTGTCGTCTCGAATATGGTCCCGTCGGCTTTGAACTTGACCTTCGTGCCCGTGCTCTCCGTATCGCCTATGACGGTGAGGTCCGTCATCCTGTTACCCTGCTCGTACCGCTGGAAGTAGACCTGCCCGGCCCGCTTTACCTCCACCTCCAGAAACTCCGAGAGGGCGTTGACCACGGAAAGGCCTACCCCGTGAAGCCCGGCGGAATATCGGTACGTATCCTTATCGAACTTGCCGCCGGCATGCAGCTTCGTGAGGACGACCTCAAGGGCTGACATGTTCTCCTCTGCATGCATCGCCACGGGTATGCCCCTACCATTGTCCTCCACGGTAACGCTGTTGTCACGGTGTATGGTCACCGCGATCCTGTTACAGTATCCCTCCAGCGCTTCGTCCACGCTGTTGTCAACCAGTTCGTAGATAAGGTGGTGCAACCCATCGATGTTCGTATTCCCGATATACATCGAGGGAACTTTCCTGACGGCGTCGAGGCCGCCAAGTATCTTGATGCTTTCCGCTCCGTATTCACCCATTTTTCATATCCTTATAGGCATGACTATGTTCTTGTAACCCTCCACATCCCCGGACCTGAAGAGGACTGCGCCATACGCCTTCGGCGCCGCTATCGTCACGGCATCCCCTGTCAGATGGGTTACGACATCTGTCAGGAACTTCACGTTGAAGTTCATTGTAGTTTCTTCACCATCGTATACCACGTCAACGACCTCGCGGGCCCTGCCGATGTCGGACTCAGCCTCTATCGTCATCATATTCCCGGAGAACGTCATCTTCACCGGCTCCGATCTCCCTATGATGGAAGACACCCTCTTGAGACCCTTAAAGAGCGCTTCCCTCTCCACCTCGGCGATGTTCGTGTTGCCTGAGGGAAGAACGTTCTCATAATCCGGGAAATTCCCCTCGATGATCCGCGAGATTATTCTCATCTTTTCGGTGCTGAACTGGACGTGCTTCTCATCTATCACGATACGCACGTCCTCATCCTCCCCGATCATCCTCTCCACCTCGGATACCGACCTTCTCGGGATCGTCATCCCCTGAAATGATTTCAATCCGTCGACATCCCTCTGATAGAGTGCCATCCGGAAACCGTCAGTGCCCACAACGACGACCTTGCCCTCCTGGCCTTTCATGAACATACCGGTCAATATGTAGCGTGTCTCGTCGATGGAAACCGCGAATTCCACTTTGTCTATCATCTCCAGCAGGATACTGCCCGGAATCGTGAATTCTTCTCCTGCCGATATCTCCTTTGTTTCGGGAAACTCCTCAGGATCCTGAAGGCTCAGGGATATCTCCGTCATCTTCTGCCGGATCGTCATCACATTGTCCTCGAAAACAAATTCTATCTCACCATGGTCCAACTCTTTGAGTATCTCCAGGAACTTCCTCCCATGGACAACGATCTTCCTTTCCATGTCAGTTACAAAATCTATATGTGTGATGGCACTCACTTCCAGATCCGTAGAATATACGGTTGTCCTCTCTTTCCCAAAATCGATGAGGATATTTGAAAGGATAGGCATAAGTGACCTTTTTTCCGTTATTGAGACGATCTTCGATATTGGCTGCAGGATGGTGTTCTTATCTAGTATTATTTTCATAGATTAACTCCTCATAACAGATAAGTGATGTTAAAATGTTGAAAAACGTGCAACCAACTGACTTCACAGGATTAAATGAAAATGGACGCTGTGCAAAAAACTATGGTAACTGTTGAATCATGTTGACTTCAATCTCTGAACGATCTTTTCAACACTGCTTTTCAACTCCTTTTTAACATTTAATTCACCATCTATCTTCTTTATGGAGTGGAGCACGGTGGCGTGGTCCTTTCCACCCAGTTTCTCCCCGATGCTGACGAGGGAAGAATCGGTCATCTTCCTCGAGAGGTACATTGCCACCTGACGCGGAACCATAATGGATTTGATCCGCTTGCTTGACCGTATATCACCGATGGTGACGGAAAAGTGCGAACATACCTCCTTGAGGATCATATCAATGGTGATCTCCTTGTTCTTGTCCCTGATGATATGGCTCATGATCTGTTTGACGAGGTCCGTGGTGATAGGTGTGTTGTTGAGTGATGCATACGCGCCGACACGGATGAGGGTGCCCTCCAGGGACCGGATCGAATCCTCGGAATTGTTTGCTATGAAGAAGGCAACGTCGAGGGGCAGATTGATCTTTTCAGCCTCGGCCTTCTTGTTGAGAATGGCGACCTTTGTTTCTATGTCCGGTGTTTGTATATCCGCGACGAGGCCCCACTCAAAGCGCGATTTGAGACGCTCCTCGAAATTCTCGATATCCCTGGGGAATTTGTCGCTTGTAACGACGATCTGCTTCATGTTGTCGTACAGCGTGTTAAAGGTGTGAAAGAATTCCGCCTGTGTCCTCTCCTTCCCGGCAATGAACTGAATATCATCGATGAGAATAATGTCCATCTTCCTGAACCTGTTCCGGAAATCATCCATCTTCTCATACCGTATGGAATTGATGAGTTCATTGGTGAAGGTCTCCGCGGTGATATAGCATATGCGGTCGGGATTGGTCGTCCCGTGCTTGACAAGGAAGTTACCGACGGCGTTGAGAAGATGTGTCTTGCCGAGTCCTACCCCACCGTATATGAAAAGAGGATTGTATGTCTTGCCCGGGTTCGTCGATACGGCCAGACAGGCGGCATTGGCAAACTGGTTGCTTGTGCCCACCACGAAGTTCTCGAAGGTATATTTTGGATTGAACTGACTGTAGGGGACCTGCTTCCTTGCGACAGACCTTTTCTTGTCGTCCGCCTTCTCGTCCTTTCTCAGCACATATTCGATCTTCACATCCTCGTTCGTCACGTCTTTGAGGAGGGTAACGATGATGGGCTCGAAGTTCTCCGAAACCCAGTCCCGGAAGAAGGCGTTGGGTACCCCGATTCGGCAGTTGTGGTTCGTAAGGTCTATGAAACTGAGCGGTTCTATCCACGTCTTGAAGCTGTCCTCACTGACAATGGAGGCTATTTTGGGCTTTATTTCGGAAAGGATGTCAGACATGGTATGGATTGTTTCAACAACTTTTCAACATATGTGGAAAACTAGTAGTACCCCAGAGGCTTGGAATTGACCCTAATGTAACTGAGAATCTTGTCAACAGTAATGTGCCGGGTAACGTGTATCCAATTCTACAGAACATTTTTCTGCAAGTCAATAGTTTTCCTCGCCCCTTTTGGCCATCCTCCCGCAAGCTGTTCCCCGTTCCCCTGCCCCTACATCAATTTTCTGAACCCTATCAGGTACCTGCGCCAGTAGGTTGATTCCAAGGAGTCGATGGCCACCCCCCTCGATTTGGAGGCGTGAACGAAATCAGAGCCGTTGACCATAATCCCGATATGGTCGTCGTTCTTGATCCTGAAGAGAACGAGGTCCCCGGGTTGGGTCTCCCCCCGGGATATCTCGGCGCCATAGCGTCCCTGTGCCTCGGCCGTGAGCGGCACAGAGATGCCCGCCTGCCTGTAGGTGAAATAGACGAGCCCGCTGCAGTCGAAGTAGTCCGGTCCCTTCGCACCGCTGCGGTATTTCTTGCCCTGTTGCGCCAGGGCGATCTGCACGAGATCGCTTCGGGCCCCTTCCGGCATGTCATATATCCGAACCTTCTTCGGAGCGCAGGAGGGGATGAGGAACATAAGGGAGATGCACATGAGCACGGCGCACCGCGCGGCCAACATCTTCATCAGACAACCCCCAGTAAGGGTTTTGCTTCACGGAGTTCGTCAATGTACACCGTCCGCGGCGGGAAACGACGCGGCGAACCGTTCGTGTTGAAACCGATGGGCAGGCCAACCTCCTCGAACATGCCACTGTCCCCCTCCCCGTCACCGATGGCCGAAGCCTCCGCCGGGGACAAACGGAGCCGCTCAAGGGTCCGCCGGACAACAGGGCCCTTCAGGTCGTGATCGACGTTTATGGATATTTCCCCCGACAGGCGGCCGTCCCGGTAAAGGAGGTCGTTGGAAAAGGACAGATCGATGGAAAGCTCGCCGCGCACCTTTTCAACTAGGAAGGACAGGCCGGTTGAAACGATGACAGTGATGATCCCGGCCCCCTTGAGGGACGCGACGAGGTCTTTCGCGCCGGGCTGGTATGGTATCTCACCGATCATGGATTTGAGATCACCCACGGAAAGGCCCCTCCACAGGAGCGCGTCCCGTCTGCAGAACTCGCGGTAGTCGATCACGCCCTGCCTGAAGAGGGTCTGGTACTCATCGGCATTGCCGTTCCACAGGTTGAGGCGCCGGTGGAGATACTCCCAGCTGCTCTTGACGGTGGTGAGGGTGCCATCGCAGTCGAGGAAGACTATCCTGGTGGCCATGGGTCTTATATATCATCGACAGCGAAAAAAAGCTATCCTTTAAGGGCCGCCGATGGACTATAATAGTACCGTGGAGGAATCCGGGGCGGATGAGGAAGGAAAGCGGGGACCACGAGACACCCGACTGGGACGACAAGTATCGAAAGGGTTTCTACGACGGTGCCGACGACGCCCACGATCTCCTTGTGGAGTACCACCATCTTTTCACCGGGCCCACGGCCGACATTGCCATGGGCAGCGGGAGAGACGCCCTCTTTCTCGCGTCGAAGGGCATTCAGGTGACGGGCCTTGAACGCTCGTGGGAGGGGTTGAAGATCGCCCGGCAGGCCGCGGTGGCACGGGGCCTCAGCATCGCGATGGTGCAGGGCGACGCGGCAGGCATGCCGTTCAGGAAAGGTTCTTTCCGAGGGGTCATCGTCTTCTACTTCCTGCTCCGGGAGATCACCAGGGACATCGCAGGGGTCCTCGACAGGGGTGGTATACTTATGTATGAGACATTCCTCAGGGCGGGCGGTGATGTGGACCATCCCAGGAACCCCGCCTTTCTTCTTGATGAGGGAGAACTTCCGGCCCTTTTCCCGGGGTTCGAGCCCATCCACTACCACGAAGGGATCAGGGAACACAAGGGGAGAAAGCGTGCGACAGCACAACTGGTGGCGAGGAAGACATGATCGTTGAGTGGAACCCGGAGCGGCCGAAGAAGAAGGTGACGGACCTCATCGTGAGGACGATGCAGGAAGGCGGTGTCATCGCATACCCCACGGACACGCACTACGGGATCGGGTGCGACCTTTTCAACATAAGGTCCATTCGGAAACTCTACGCGATGAAGCGCCTTGACCCCAAGAGAGCGCTCAGCATCATCTGCAGGGACATGAAGGACATAAGCACCTATGCCGTCCTGAGCGATTTCTCCTTTGACATTGTAAAATGGTACCTGCCGGGACCCTTCACCTTTGTCCTCAAGGCGAGGAAGATCATCCCCAAGCTTCTCATGACGGACAGAAAAGAGGTCGGGGTGAGGATACCGGCCCACCCGGCGCCGGTGGCCATAGCGGCGCTCTGCGGCCGGCCCGTCATCAATACGAGCGCCCGGATCTCCGGGGACGAGGTCATGACGGACCCGCGGGTCATCGAAAAGACCTTTGGGAACAACATCTCCCTCGTGGTCGACGGTGGGGTCCTGGTAAGCGAACCATCGACGGTGGTAAGGCTCGCCGACGAGGCCGTGGAGCTGCTGAGGGAAGGGAAGGGCGCCCTTGAGGACCGCATCTCCCGGTAGGGGGTTGAGAATGGCCGAGACGGACGCGTGGGAAGGGAGCGCCGGGATAATCGGGAGCTACAGGGACCACGACCTTCACGCGCGGGTCGGGACCATCATACGGGAGCATTCCCGCAACAGAAGGGATATCAGGAGCGTTGTCCGCGACGCGGTGCCCTGGCCCCGGGTGAAGAGCGTTCTCGATGTCGGCTGCGGGTACGGCTGGTTCGAGCAGGTGATGCCCGAGGGGCTCGACCTCATCGTCGGAGTGGACTGCCTTGCGGAGAATGAGGCCCCTTTCCTCGCGGTCGCGGCCGCCCGGGCCCGCGATGCCGCCTTCCGGGTGGTGACGCTGCCCGCGCCGACGGGACTGCCGTCCAACCACTTCGATCTCGTGCTGTCCCTCTATTCCCTGTATTTCTTCCCCGGTGCCGTCGGTGAGATGGCCCGGGTCCTCAAGCCCGGGGGGCTGTTCCTGTCCCTGACCCACAGCGTTTCCATGCTTGAAGAGGGGCAGCACTACTTCGATTTCAGGAACCTGAGAAAGGTCATAGAGCGGTTTTCCGCCGAGAACGGCGAGGCGCTCCTCGGGCGGCACTTTGCGACGGTGGACCGCATTGATTACCCGAACGCGCTCGTCTTTCGCGAGGGCGACGAAGAGTCCCTCGCCCTGTACATCGATTTCAAGAGGGAATTCATCGAAAAGGATGTGGACCCCCGCGTCGTCCGGGACAAGATGCTCTCCGAGCTCAGCCGGAAGGGCGAGCTCAGCTTCAACAAGAACGACAGGATATTCCTGGCAGGAAAATGAAAAAGAAGGTCTATTGCGCCCATTGCGGCATGGTTCTCGGCACCGACTTCCTTGACGGCAAGCACAGGCAGGTGTGTGCCGGATGCGACACCGTGTATTACGAGAACCCGCTGCCCGTAGCGTCGGTGATCCTTGCGAACGCGAAGCGTGAGATACTGCTCGTGCGCCGGGCGAAGGAGCCCTTCAAAGGCATGTGGTGCTGCCCCATCGGTTTCGCGGAAACGGGGGAAAGCATAGAGGACGCCGCCCTTCGCGAGTTGAAGGAGGAGGCCGGGGTCGAGGGCAGGATCGTGCAGCTCCTCGACGTTGGTTCCCACGTGAACCCGCTCTACGGCGAGCTCGTCATCGTGACCTTCGAGGTCGAAAAGACAGGCGGACACGAAAAGGCCGGGGATGACGCCTCGGAGGCGAGGTATTTCCCCGTCATGAACCTCCCGAAGCTTGCCTTTGACTCCCAGGAGAAGGCGCTGGCGAAGTTCGTGGAGCTGAAGAAGGACCTCTGGAGCATGCACGACTCTTTTGAGACCTTCGTGGAGAGCACCGTCAAGGACAGGATCGGCTACCCCGTCATCCTTCTGTCCGACGAACTCGCGAATGCCGTGCAGGAGAACTCGGGGAAGATCGTCAGCTTGTGGCTCGACGATATCACGACCAACCCCTCGACACGCTCCTATCGGCGCCTTGACAGGCAGGCCCTGCACGCGAGGGCCATGGTCATCATGGGCCAGTTCGGCGCCTGGTTGAGAAAGGAGAAAAGCGAGAGCGAGTTCACCTCCTTCTACCGCAGCCTGGGCAGCGAGCGCAAGGAGGGAGGGGTGCCGCTGGAAGAGGCCATCAGCTCCTTGAGCCTGCTCAAGAAACACGTGTGGATGTTTACCTATTCCTTCGGTGTCTGGGAAAAGGCCGTCGACATCTACCGCATGTTCGAGCTGGGGGAACGCCTGGTCTACTTCTTCGACCGTGCCGCATACCACACGGCGGTGGGATACGCCCGGACCGGGGGTGCGTCCTTCGCTTGACTTATCTCCCAAACTTGCGATAACATTCTGAGTATTTGAAAACCCGATGAAGAGGTGTGATATGAAGAAAGAAACAAGGATCGCACTCGGACTGGCAATGGTCGCGGTCTTCGTCCTCGTGTTGCTCACAGGCGCTTTTGCCCAGAAGAAGGCGCCGGAATCGATGATGCTGAAGCTCGAGGGAGCGAAGTTCCCTCCCGTGCCCTTTTCCCATCCGCTGCACACGGAGAAGGCCAAGATAGACTGTGCCGAATGTCACCACAAGGACAAGAACCCGAAGGAGCCCGGGGGATGCATGCCCTGCCACGACCTCAAGGATGCGAAGAACGGCGCGATGCCGATCAAGGATGCGTACCACAAGAACTGTATAGAATGTCACAAACAGTCATCGGCGAAAGGAGTGAAGGCGCCGACGAAGTGTAATGACTGCCACAAAAAGCAATAGGGAAAAGAAGGCCGTACCAGGCTCACGGGCACCCCGTCTCCTGCGGCACCTTGCGTCGGTGCGCCTCGGCATCGTGTCGCTCACGCTCATCGCGGCGACATCCATCCTGGGAACCGTCATCAAGCAGGGGGGCACCGAGGAGGAGTACCTCTCCCTTTACAGCGAGAGGGCGTATCACTTCATAAAGCTCTTCGGGTTCGACGACACCTACCATTCGCCGTGGTTCTATTTTCTCCTCGCCCTTTTTACCGTCAACCTCGTTGCCTGCACTGTGCAGCGGATACGAAGCCTGACGGCGGAAAAGGGGCGAACGGCAAAGGCCCCGGCGGACGTGAAGGGCCTCGTGGCCGCAGGCTCCGGCTTCACCGCGACAGCAGGGGCCCTCGACGAGGTCTCCCGCCGGCTTGGCGCGTCCTCGTACAGGAAGAAAGAGCTGTCGGAAACGATGGCGCTCTATGAGAAAGGATCTCTCGCACGATACGGGGTCGTCGTCATTCACGCAAGCATCCTCGCCGTGCTTCTCGGCGGCCTCATCGGGCTTGTCGGCGGTGACAGGGGCTTTATCGTCCTGAGGGTGGGCGAGACGGCGCAGGCAGCCGTCAAACGCGAAAGGGGGCGGCCCCCGGTGCCGCTGGGCTTTACCGTGAGGTGCAAGGATTTCACCATCAGTCTTTACCCCGGGGGGCAGCCGAAAGAGTACGCGAGCGACATCGAGATCCTCGACGCCGCGGGAAAGGTCGTGAAGGAGGGCAGGATCAGGGTCAACGAGCCCCTGTCCTACAACGGGGTCAGGCTGTACCAGTCGAGTTACGGGACATCGAACAGGTACGCCTTCCGTGTGGACGGCAGGGAGGTCGTGCTTGCGGAGCAAGAGGTCGCGAAGGCAGGCAGGACCCCCTTCATGGTGGTGCGCTACGCCGCCGAGGTCCACGATTTCGGCCCCGGGGTGATGGTCGCCTACATGGACGGGGAAGAGCCGAAGACGCTCTGGTTCCTGCGGGATGTCGAAAGGATGAGGACGCGCGTGATCGAGGGCTCGCGGATCTCCCTCGAGGGGATAACCGGCGGATATTACACGGGTCTCGAGGTATCGCGCGACCCCGGCGTGCCTGTGGTGCTCGCGGGGTTCGCCCTCATGCTCGTCGGGCTCTACATAAACTTCTTCACCTTCCACCGGAGGATATACGTCGTGAGCGATGGTGCCGAGATACACGTTGGCGGTGTGGCCGCGAGGAACAGGGAGGGCTTTCTCGAAGAGCTCCGCAGGCTCTCAAAGGACCTCGCATGATAACGCACGACATGATCCTCGGGATCTCGACGATCCTCTACCTCGCCCTCTTCTTCCTGTACATCCTCTATTTCGTTACGGGAAAGAAGGCCGTCCTGACGATCGCCTGGTATTGTCTCCTCCTCACCTTTGCCCTTCAAACGGCGGGTATCGGCCTGCGCTGGGTCGAGTCGTACCGACTGGGGATGGGGCACGCGCCGCTCTCAAACTATTACGAGTCCCTCATATTCTTTTCCTGGTCCATAAGCGCTCTCGTGATCGTCATGAGAAGGAGGCTGTTCCCGGTCATAACCTTCGCAGCCGCCATCGCGTCGCTCGCGCTCATGGCCTACGCCTCCCTCTCCCCCGGGGTCGAACGGGGCATTCAACCCCTCATCCCGGCCTTGCAGAGCAACTGGCTGCATGTGCACGTCATAACCTGCTTCCTGGCCTACGCCGCGTTCCTCGTGTCCTTCACGTGCGGGGGGCTTTATTTCTTTGGGTCCCGCGGGATCGTACCGCCGGGCCGAACCCTGGAGGACATCAATTACAGGAGCATTATTATTGGCTTTTCCATGCTCACATCTGGTATACTAACGGGAGCTGTATGGGCCCACTACGCGTGGGGGTCGTACTGGAGCTGGGACCCGAAGGAAACGTGGTCGCTCATAACCTGGATCGTCTACGCCCTGATCCTTCACCTTCGCTTTACGGGGGGCTGGAGGGGGAGGAGGACAGCGATCCTGTCGATCATCGGTTTTGCGAGCGTTATCATCACCTATTTCGGCGTCAATTTTTTTCTTGCTGGATTGCATAGTTACGCGACATGAAACGACAAAGACCAAAGAGCCTTGTTGTCTTCGGCAACGGGATCAACTGTGAGAACGAGACGGCACACGCGAACCGCCTGGCGGGCTTCGAGCCGGAGCTCGTCCACATCGACGAGTTCGTCGATCGGCCGGGGCTGATCCACGGGTACAGCTTCATCAATTTTCCCGGGGGTTTTCTCGACGGTGACGACCTGGGGTCGGCAAAGGCGCAGGCGGTGAAGTGGAAATACCAGAAAATGGCGGACACGGGCAGACGTTTTCTCGACGAGCTCGTGAAGTTCGTTGATGAGGGAAAGGTCATCATGGGGATCTGCAACGGTTTCCAGCTCCTCGTCAAGACGGGCCTCCTGCCGGCGCTGGGAAAGACATACGGAAAACAGTCGGCAACCCTGACGGCAAACGACCTGGGCCGGTTCGAGGACCGCTGGGTCTATCTGAAGGCAAATCGATTTTCTCATTGCATATTTACGAACGATATGGATAAAATCTATCTCCCTGTGCGACATGGTGAAGGCAAGTGCATCGTCGATTCGACGGAGACCCTGTCCGCCATGAAAAAGGGGGGCAATATCGTCCTGCAATATGCCGACGCCGCGGGTGAGGTGTCGATGGGCTATCCCGATAACCCGAATGGTTCGACGGAGGCCATTGCCGCCATGTGCGACGACACGGGAAGGGTTTTCGGGCTCATGCCGCACCCCGAGGCCTTTGTGCATCGGACGCAGCATCCCCGCTGGACCCGGGAAGAGGTCCCGACAGAAGGGGACGGACTTAAGATCTTCAGGAACGCCTGTAAATATATATCAGAAAGCTGATTTAAGGAGGGTTGTCCATGAACAAAATGGATATTATCAACAAGCTCGCCGCAGATATAAACGTCAACCAGAAAATAGCGAAGATCGCCGTGGACACGATCATCGACAGCATCAAAAAAGCGATCATCAACAATGAGCGCGTGGAGATACGTGGTTTCGGGAGCTTCACGCTCAGGGAATACAAGGCATACAGGGGCAGGAACCCGAAGAGCGGCGAGACCGTTCAGGTCGAGCCGAAGCGGCTTCCCTATTTCAAGGTCGGGAAAGAACTGAAGGAAATGGTCTGGAAGGAGGACAACTAGAGCTTTCCCCGGAAAGGACCCCCTTCACGTTGGCTGCAACCTCCACGATCCCCGTCCTGGGATCGCCTTTCCTGACGTATTCGAGGTCAGGACCTCCCTTCATCGTTGTTACCACCGCCTTCACGGAGCGGGCGAGGCCCGCGGCATCATGACCCTCTTCCAACACAAAGAGCACCCTTAGCGCCTTCGGCGCGCAAACGGGCACACGCGTCGGCGCTCGCGCACCTAACGGGAGGACGAGGCAAAAGAAAAAGGCTTCCGCTGGCACCGCGAAAGCCTGTTCGTCCCCTCAAGCGCGGTGATGAGCGCAAGCGCCTCGTTATGAAGGAATGTTGTGTTTTTCCTCGTGTGCCCGTGTGCGTGCGGAGCGCGCAGACCCGTATGCCCGTCGGCATCAATTCTGCCTACGCCGGATTGACTCCCCTGCGGTCCGTAAGGTAGCAGCTTCCCCAGGACTGCTTGGCGAGCTTCTTCATTTCCGAGGCGACCTCGGTAATCTCCCCGAAGTGGGTGAAGGAGCGTGTCCTGTTGGTGGCGATACCTATGGAAAGAGCGATTATGGGGAACTTCCTGGTGTTCCCCTGGCGATCGAGGGTTTCTATGAAGCCGGCGTCCCGGTCCTTCTTGTCGTACAGGGTGGGGGTGATCCTGTCGAACGCGTCGATGATGTCGGCCGAGGCCTCCTCGACGACGTCGACGGATGTTATGAAAACGAAATCGTCGCCGCCTATGTGTCCGACGAAAGCGTTCTGGGGCTCTTTGCTCTTGACGATGTTGAGGATGAGCCTGCCCGTTATGCGTATCACCTCGTCGCCCCTCGTGAAGCCGTAGTGGTCGTTGAAGGGCTTGAAGTGATCGAGGTCCGCGTAGGCGAGGGCGAAGGTGTCCCCCGCCTCTATCCTCGCCTGTATCTGTCTGCTTATTGAGATGTTGCCCGGCAGCTTGGTAAGGGGGTTCACCTCCACGATGCGCTCCGAGCGCAGTATCGCCAGGGCCACGCGGGTCACACCCTCTTGTTCGATGTCGACCCTTTTCAGGTAGTCTTCGACGAAAAGGTCCTTCCAAACGGGTACGCTTGGGATATCGTCGATGACGACAAGAACGGGCAACTGGTAAAAAATGGGATCGCTCTTGAGGTTGTTGATGACGTCCATGGAGTAGACGTCCTCTTCCGAGGTGTCGAGGATGATCAGGTTCGGCGGCGAATTGTAGATGTAGTCGATGGCGGACTGTATGTTCCTGAAGAGGAAAACACCGTAGTCCCGGGAGAGGATCCGGTCTATTATGCCCGAGAGGACAACATCCTGGGATATGACGACGACGGTCTTCTTCTCGTTCATAGGGTCAGGTCTTCCGTGATCTGCAGGGAATCTTCGGCCTCGTCGAGTATCTCGAGAAGGTCTTTCTCGGTGAGCCCGAGAATGTCCCATGCCTCGGGCTGGACGGGCGTCATGAGGGCGTCGCCGGGAAAGCCGAAACCCCGGGCGCGCACGAGGATGTCGGCGACATGGACGATGGCGGATTCAACGGGGGTGCTCTTCGTCAGATGCGGTTTGTGGTGGTATTCTATGACGTCGATGAGCTTTGCCGGAAAGCGCCACTTTCTGGCCATCCAGCTTCCCACACTGGCGTGCGTTGTGCTGAACTGGTTCTTCTCGGCCTCGTGGATGATGATGCCGTCCTGTCTTGTCTGTGTCAGGGCCCTTTCGTATTCCTCGGGGAACTGGAGGACGAGGAAGACCTTGCCGATATCGTGGAGAAGGCCGTCCACGGACACCTCGTCAGGTTCCCTGTGGCCCTTGCGCAGGGCGATCAAACGAGAGAACAGGGCCGTCCCGACGGAATGCTCCCAGAGCCCGATCATGGTCTTCTGCATGAGCTCAAAGACGGAAACGCCGAGCAGGAGGCCCTTCACCACGGTGAGCCCGAGGAGTATGACGGCCTGGTTCACGGAAGAGATCCTTCCGGGAAAACCGTACACCGGCGAGTTCACCATCCTCAGCACCTTCGTGGTGAGGGCGGGGTCCGAGGAGATGAAGCTCGAGATCTCGTTGAGGGACACCCGCGGGTTCTCGATGACCGCAAGGAGCCTGTTCAAGACCTTGGGAATGGTGGGAAGGGCGTTCACGTGCTCGATCTTCTCCCTGACCACCCTGACGTCCATGCTATTCATAGAGGCCCTCGATGTGTTTTCGGACCGCGTTCCTGATGGTATCCATGTGGGGTTGGCCGGCGACGAGACGGAAGCGTCTGTCAAGCTCCGCGACGGCTTCCTCGATCGGGACCGACGGTTTCGACAGGCCCTGGACCCACACCCCGTCGACCTCCATGTTCCTGATCCTGTCGATAAGCTCCGGGGTGAGCTCCGTGTTCTCTCCGAGAAGGACCATGCCGCTCGTGTTGACGACGGGCTTCGCGACCTTCATTCCTGGTTCAAGACTGCCGGGGGCGATCTTCGGCACAACAATCCTCCTAGATGTAATATCGGTCGAAACCGGAAAAACGTAATACCCGGATGCCGATCGTGGAGCCCTCGGGCCCTTACAGCCACCGTTCAAGCCTGTCACAGCCCTCCACGAGGTTTTCCAGCCTGTCGGCGTAGGAGAAGCGCACGTGAGAGGCGGCCCCGAAACGGCCGAAATCGTACCCTGGTGTGATGGCCACCTTCGCCTCCGCAAGCGCCCTTTCGACGAAGAGCATGCTGTCCATGGCGAAGCGGTCGATGCCGGCGTAGATGTAAAAAGCGCCGTCGGGCTTGACGGGAACGTCGAACCCAAGACCCTGAAGCCGGGGCAGGAGGAAATCCCTGCGCTCCTTGTAAAGACCGCACATGCGGGCGAGTCCCTCGGCGTCGTCAAAGGCGGCCAGCGCCGCGTACTGCGAGATGGACGGCGGTGCGATGAAAAGGTTCTGCGCCAGTTTCTGAATAGGGCGGACGAGACCCCCGGGGACCACCATCCAGCCGAGGCGCCACCCGGTCATCGCGAAGGCCTTCGAGAAACCGTTCACGACGATGACGTCCTCGGAGATGGAGGCGCTCGAAGAGAAAAGGGCATCGTAAACAAGGCCGGAGTATATCTCGTCGACGACAAGGACGCCTCCCCGCGAGGATAGCCTTTCATACAGGGCGTTCAGGGACCCGGGACGGTAGATGGTTCCCGTCGGGTTCGAGGGGTTGGCGACGACAAGGACGTCGAGCGTCGATGGGCCATCGAGCTGCTCGGGGAGGACCTCGTAGTTGGTCCCGGCCGACACGGGAAGGGGCCGCACCGCGCAATCGGTGAGGAGGGCGATGTTCCGGTAGCAGGGGTACCCGGGGTCGGCTATGGCAAGGGTGCGACCCTGCTCGAGGAGCGCCGCGAAGAGAAGGATGAAGGCGCCCGACGAGCCGTTGGTGATGATCACGCGCTCAGGGGAAACGTGAAGGCCGTACCGGTCGCGATAGTTGCGGGAAACGGCCTCCCTCAGCTCCGGGATGCCGAGGCTGTGGGTATAGAACGTTTTGCCGCCCTCGAGCGCCTTGAGCGCCTCCCGCCGTATCACGCCCGGGGTCTCAAAGCCGGGCTCACCGACCTCCATATGGATGATGTTGTGTCCCTCGGCTTCCATCAACCGGGCCTTTTCGAGAAGCTCCATGACATAGAAGGGTGATATCTCGCTGGCCCTTCTGGAGATGTTCATGGTCTGTGCCTCATTGAGTCCCCCCCGGGATCTGCCGGATCGACGTTAAGGAAATGTACCAGAACGGGGCCGGGCCTGTCAACGGAATGAGCGCCCGGCAAGCCAAGGAAAAGCATTGACTTTGAAGGCCCACCTCTTCATAATGGAGGAAATTGCGGAACGCGAAGGAGGGCGATCGATGACGAAGACGCAGGTGGTGAAATATGCCCGGGAGAGGGGTGTCACTTTTATAAAGCTCTGGTTCACCGACCTGCTCGGGTTCGCGAAGAGCTTCACCATCACCATCGACGAGCTCGAGAGCGCCCTCGAGGAGGGCATGGGTTTCGACGGGTCCTCCATCCAGGGGTTTGCCCGCATCGACGAGAGCGACATGGTGGCGAAGCCGGACGTGTCGACCTTCACCGTCCTGCCCTGGAGGCCCCAGGGGGAGGCATCGGTGGCGCGGATGTTCTGCGACATCTTCGAACCTGATGGGACACCCTACAAGGGAGATCCCCGGTATGTGCTGAAGCGGAACCTCAAGGCCGCCCAGGAGATGGGGTTCGAGTTCTTCGTGGGCCCCGAACTGGAATACTTCTATTTCAAGTCCGATTCGGCGACACAGACCCTCGACAAGGGGGGTTATTTCGACATCACCACCCTCGACGAGGCCGTGGACCTTCGGAGGGACACGGTGCTCATGCTCCAGAAGATGGGTATAAGCGTGGAGTACAGCCACCACGAGGTGGCCCCGTCCCAGCACGAGATAGACCTGAAGTACGCCGGCGGCCTCGCCATGGCGGACAACACCATGACCTACCGGATCGTCGTGAAGGAGGTGGCGAGGAAGTACGGCGTGTACGCGACCTTCATGCCGAAGCCGATATTCGGCGTCAATGGCAGCGGGATGCATGTGCACCAGTCCCTTTTCAAGGGTAAGAAGAACGCCTTCTTCAACGAAAAGGACAAGCACTTCCTTTCCGACGTGGCAAAGTGGTACATCGCCGGCCTGCTCAGGCACGCGCGGGAGATAACCCTGGTGACGAGCCAGTGGGTGAACTCCTACAAGAGGCTCGTGCCCGGCTACGAAGCGCCTGTATACATATCGTGGGCGAGGCGCAACAGGTCGACGCTGGTCAGGGTGCCTCTCTACAAACCGGGGAAGGAGAATGCGACACGGGTGGAGTACAGAAGCCCCGATCCGGCATGCAATCCCTACCTGGCGTTTGCCTGCATGCTGAGGGCGGGTCTTGAAGGGATAAGGAACAAGTACCCTCTCCCCGGCGCCGTTGAAGAAGACGTCTACGATATGAGCCCGGAACGAAGGAAGGAGCTGGGCATAGGGTCCCTTCCGGGAAGTCTGTTCGAAGCCATAGAGTTAACGGAAGGTTCAAAGCTGGTGCGGGAAGCCCTGGGCGACCATGTCTTCGAGAAGCTCATCGAGAACAAGAAGATAGAATGGGACAGGTTCAGGGCGCACGTGTCGAACTACGAGATCGAGACGTACCTGCCTGTTCTGTAAACGCGGCTGGAGCCGCTTGAGTCGTTGGTGCGGTTTGAGCTGAAAAGCGGCGGGACCGCAGACGGGAAAGGAGTCAGATGATAGTCCGGAATTTCAACGATCCTGAAGTGTTGGCGACGAGGTACAGGGCTCATTGGGGGGCGACGGCGTGGATGATCATGACAAGCCGCATCCTCGAGGGCATAGAGTTCCTGGCCTATGCGATACTGCCCCCGGGCAACACCATCGAGGAGCACGTCGACGAGGTCGAAGAGATATACATGATCTTCCGGGGAGGCGGGAACATGAAGGTCGGGGAGGAGATCCGGGAGGTAAAGGAAGGGGATTCGATCTTCATACCTGCCGGTGAGCCGCACGCGCTGGAAAACACGAGGGACGAGGAGACATTCGTCCTCGTGATAGCGGCGTATCCCTTTAAGAGATTGCTGCAGACGGCCGAGAAATAGGCAGGAAGGACGTTTTCCTGTCCGCAGGCGAAGATGAACATCAGACCAGGCCTTAATATCAATATTATCGTAAACATAGACCATATGAGGGAGACCGTTGACGTCGGGAACTCGACGGTCCACGAGATGGTGGGCGAAAGGATGATCGTCGCCCAGACGGATCCTCCCATATCGAGGACGCACCTCGGTAAGGAGCTTTTTGTGACCTTCATTGACAGGTCGGCCGGACAGCCGCGCCGCTTCGGTTTCCCGGCGATCGTTGTCGAGTTCCTGAAGGAATTCGAGCTTTCGTCCTCTCTCAAGGTCCAGGCATTGGTCCTGAGAAGGGCGGGAGGCTTCGAGGAGTACAACCTGAGGATGTTTTACAGGCTTGAACCCCCAACGGACTGCGGCATCAGGATAGCAGTCGGCGGCAAGGGCGTGAACCTCATCGACATATCCATCGGAGGGGCGAAGTTCAGCCACGAGAAGGTCTTCCCCTTTGTGATCGGCGAACCGGTGAACCTCAGCCTGTACGTGAACGACGTTCCTTACGCTGTGGAGGCCAAGGTGCTCAGGGTGTGGGAACCGGAGAACGAGCGGATACGGAAGACCGTCGCCCTGGCGTCGGTCCAGTTCACGAACATGGAGGCCCACCTGAAGAATGTCCTGGCGCGCAAGATTCGCGACGTAGAGAGGGAGATGCGCTACAAGGAAGTCCACAGCGCGCGATGACCGCCTTCGCGGTAACCACACAACATATTGATATCATAGGATAAAAGGATAGTTCCACGTGAAACATGGGGTCAATCCGCTCTTTCGCGGACCGCCCTCAGATCGGTGCGGCGGACCCTTCCCGCCGACAAGGAAAGGACGAATGCCATGAGCGAGACGGCCAGGCAGACGCTCCACACGACATTGTAATTCCGGAAGAAATCGAAAAGAAAGCCCGCCGCGAGGGGCCCCATGCCGCCCCCGAGAGTGCTGGCGAAGGTGATGACGCCGAGAAGGGCGCCGTGATGGCGCAAACCGAAGGTTTCCGCGGGCAGAAGCGGCATCGCGCAGAGGATCTCTCCGTAGGTGATGCCGAAAAGTCCGGCGAAGAACAAGAGAGCCCGGAAATCCCGGGAGACGAGAAGAAGGCCGAACTGGGCGGCCATCATGAGGGTGGCGGCAACGAGGACAGGCCTTGTGCCGAACCTGTCGGATGCGAAACCCCCGATGAGCCTGCCCGCTATGCTGCCAAGGCCCATGACGGAGAGCAGTGACGCAGCCCGGAACTCCGGTGCGCCGAGGTCGACGGCGTATATGGTGGTGCTCACGAGGGCGATCTGTATGAAGAAGCCGGCACAGGCGTAGAGCCCGATGAGTATCCACAGTTCACGTGTGCGGGACGCCTCGGTGACGGAAAGGCCCTGGGCCGGACTCGCGTCCGCGTTGACGTCGCGAGGTTGGCAGCCGTAGGGAAGAAGGCCCATGCCCCGGGGGTCACGGCGGAAGAGAAGGCCCAGCCCCGCCACGGCGCCTCCGGCGACGATGCCGAAGAGGAGAAAGGAGGCGCGCCAGCCGAGGGCGGCAATGATGACGCTCGCTATCGAGGGCACGACGAATGTCCCCGAGCCCACGCCCGCCACGACAAGCCCCGCCATCAAGCCCCTCCTGGCCCGGTACCATCGCGTCACCGTGGAGAGGACCGGGGCGATGCCGCCACTCATCCCTGCCCCAACGACGAGGCCGAGAGAGAGGAAAAGTCCGGCAGCGCTCTTGGCATGGGAGAGAAGAAGGTAGCCGAGGCCGAGGAAAATGCCGGAGGTGCAGATGACGGCCGCGGGGCCGACCCTGTCGGTCAGCCATCCCGCCGGTGCCGCGAGAGCTCCGCTGAGGAAGAAGCAGAGAGAATATGCACCGAGAAGGGACGTCCTCGTCCAGCCCGGTTCCGCGAGGAGGGGTTTGAGAAAGACGCCGAAAGAATAGAGCGTGCCATACATGAGGAGCATGATGATATAGCCGGCTGCAACGAGAAAATGGCCGTAGAACAGCGGAGGCCGCCGTGGGGACCTCACGGGAGGGGCCACCCGGGGCCGGCGAGCACAACAGAGGTATCCACCTGGCGCTGGGGTATCGACCAGTACTTCCTGAGGAGGCGCTCCTTCTCGCGCGCGGGAAGGAGCGTGTAGCCTTTGCTCTCGTAGAAGGCTATCGCCCAGGAAGCGGCCGCCCATGTGCCGACAAGGAGCGGCTTTGCTGTGGTGGATCCCAGAAGCTCAAGGAGCCTCGAGCCGATGCCATGGTTTCTATGCGTGGTCCGGACGTAGGCGTGGCGGATGAGAGACACGTCGCCGCGGTCCTGTATTCCCATGACGCCGACGAGAGCGTCCTTTTCCTCGCAGCCGTAGAAGACCACGCCGTCCTCGATCTCGCGTCTGAGCTCGAGACGGTCCATGTAAGGTTCGTGCCAGCGGTCCTGGGGTATGATGCCCTTGTAGGCCTGGGCCCCGTCGTTGATTATGTCGAGGATCGAATCAAAGTCGCGATCGGTGCAGATCCTGATCATTATGGTCCCTCCTTGGCGGCTGCGGGAGGCGCCGGGTAGCGGGGGCGCTCGCGCCTGGTTAGAGTGTAAGGCTCAAAGGTCGGGGAAGTCTTGAACGGAATTGCTGGAGCGGTAGCAGCCGGGCGTGACCCCGACGATCCTTTTGAAGGCGCGGGTGAAATGGCTCTGGTCGGCAAAACCCGCTTCCAGGCCAACGTCGGCGATAGGCAGGCCCGCGAGGAGAAGGCGTCGGGCGCGGTCGACGCGCCTCTGTATGACATAGGCGTGGGGGGGCAGGCCCACGGTTGCGCGGAACACGCGGAGGAGATGGAAGGGGCTCAAACCGGCCAGGCGGGAAAGGTCGTGAAGCGTGATGTTCTCGGTGAAATGATGGTCGAGATACTCAAGGAGCAGCCGGATGACCCTCCTTTCGACATCCTCTGAGGCCGGGGACACCCCTTTTCTGTCGGCGTGGCGCGAGATCATGTGTGCTATGACGGAGTAGAGGAGGGTCTCCCGCTCGATGGTGATATCGGAGAGCTCAAGGGCCCTGAGAAAGCGAAGGATACCGGCGGAGACCGGGGGGTCCTTGATGACGGGCGAGGAAAAGTGCGGAAGTCCGCATCCGCAGGGCAAGATCTCGGAGGCGATGGTCTCAAGAAGCGAGGTTTGGGGGTAGAAGACGCGATACGTCCAACCCGAGGGGTGGGGGGAGAACCCCGTGTGGACCTCGCCGGGGTTGATGAGGCAGATGTCGCGGGAGGTGGCGATATGGGTGGAACCCTTGTAGTACGTTGCCTGGACGCCACCCTCTATGACACCTATGGCGAAGGTATCATGGGTGTGCCGGGGAAAGGAATGCCGCACGAAGGTGGCGTGGAGGAACTCCAGCCCATCAAGGTCGGGAGCCCGTTGAAACCTGACGATATCGCCGCTACCCTGCAATTCCATTTCACCTAGCCTACCCGGAGCCCCGGCACAAACGGGACTCCCTGCCAGTGTGCCGGAAAAGGGACTCTCTGGTCTAGAAGATTCTTGCTGCCGGAGAAGAATGCCTGGTCGTGTCCGGGAACTGCGTTGAGAACCCATTCCCATTGGGCGTCCTTTTGTGGCAACCCGCAACCCGCCTCACATCCCCGCAAGATAGGCCCTCGACTTGCGGAAAAGCCCCCGGGCCTGTTCCGTGATGCCGTCACGCTCCTCGGAGGTTGTCTCGCGGGCTATCCTGGCCGGGGAGCCAAGCACGAGCGAATTGGGGGGTATCACGGTCCGGGGCGTGACGAGGGCGCCGGCGGCGACGATGGACCCTTCGCCCACGACGGCGTCGTCAAGGACTATGGCGCCGGCACCGACGAGGACGCCGGAGGCAATGCGGGCTCCGTGCACGATGGCGCCGTGGCTAATGACGGAGCCCGAACCTATGGTGACGGGAGACCCTGCCGGTGACTCCAGGAGGCAGAGGTCGAGGATGGCGGACCCTTCGGCGATGACCGTCGAGGCCTCATCGGCCCTGACGACCGCCATCGGCCAGATGCTGACCCCCTGAGCGACAAGGACATCGCCGATCACGCGGGCGGAGTGGTCGATGAAGGCGGCATCGTCGATGACGGGCGCCCTGCCGTGAAAGGATGAGATGTTGTTTGGGGCTTTTTCCGTCGCTGCCGCGGCATTTGAGCGGGACTGCCGGGCCCGGTGTTGGGAGGACAGGGGTGGCAAGGCGGGCAAGGCGCGGAACCTGAGACCTGGAACCTGAGACCTGAGACGGTGTTTATTCCCCATATTCCTCGAGATACCGCTCGATGTAGGCCGTGACCTTCTTGTTCGGTTGATAGATGCCGAAGTGGCCCTCGCAGAGGATATCGGCGTTGAGGGCGAGGAGCTCCTCCATCGACCTTTGCCAGTGGGACATGTTGGCCCCGAAATCGGCAAGAAAAGGGCCGTGTATGTCCTGACCGAAAAGAACGCGTTTGCCGTCGGTGTCACAATAGACGGAGAGCGAGCCCGGTGTGTGACCGGGAGTGTGAAGCAGAACGAGATTGCGCCCCCCGACGGAGAGCGTCTCACTATGGCCGGAGAACGTGAGGTCCACCGGCAGAGGCTGGAACCTGACCCCATACCAGTGGGCGGCTGTCATCCTCTGATCGCCGTTTTCGACAGGCACGGCGTCGAGCTCGTGCATGATGATGCGAGCCCCTGTCCGGTCCTTGATCGCTGCCGCGCCGCCGACGTGGTCGATGTGGCAATGGGTGAGGACGATCGTGGAAACCAGGGCGGCGTCGAAGCCGAGAGATTCGATATTGCGGACGATGGCGCCCGCGCTCGAGCCGGCCCCGGCATCGATCAGGACGAGTTCCCCGAGGTTGAGGAGATAGACGCAGCAGTCCTTTGCATCGGTCATATCTGAACTGCCGACGAGATAAATGCCGTTATGTATCTCTTT
>JAAYAK010000266.1 GCA_012719415.1 Syntrophorhabdus sp. | reverse complement strand
TGCAGGAGGTCATAACCCTTGTTGTCTTCGCAGTCTTTTCTCTTCTCTATCTCAAGGAAGAATTCAGATGGAACTACCTCATCGCATTCGCCCTCATGGCGGGAGCGGTCTTCTTCATGTTCAGGGACTAGAAGACGGTTCCAGGTTCCAGGGATAGAAGACGGTTCCAGGTTTCAGGTTTCAGGCAAAAGACTGTTGCAAAGGTGCCGACCTTCCCTTGGAACCTCGGCACCTTTTTCTCTAACCTGGAACTTGGAACCTGGAACCTGAAACCGTCTTTACCGCTTTTCCGTGGTTATCACGACCCGCCAGTAGCTGTCGTAGAAGGGGAGGGTCTTCCAGGCGGCCGATTTCTTCACGACCTTTTCCGAACCGGGCTTGACGTATCGATAGGTTGCCGTCCCTTCCTTCTCTTTGACTATGCGTGTACCCATTTCGCGCAGTTCATGGAAACCTTTGTATTCTGTGCTCTTCAGAACGTTGAGCCGGGCCTGGGAGGGGTCGGAAGCGTAGATGTTGGTGCCGTCGGGCTGGAGTATGACGATGCCCGTGCCTGCGCCGAGCTTCATGTCCTTCAGGCACTCCCGCACCATGACGTCCGGGGATATCAACAGACTTACAGAGCCGGCAAACTCTTTCTTTCGATTGAATACGGGATAGTGGAAGGCTATGCCCTGCAGTCCTTCGACCGCGGTGAAGAGTTCGCTGAACAGGGGCTTCCGGGTCTCATGGATGCGGTTCACGATGGCCTGGTCACCGAGGTTTGAACCTTCATGCTTGCGGTATTTCTCGGGCTCGACGATCTCCATGATGCCCTTGGCGTTGATGAAGGCGCAATCGATGGAGTATCCTTTGCCGGCGCAGAGATCATGCACGGCCTTTCTCATGTCGGCACCGGGCGCGAGTCCCTCTCCGATCGCCTTCGCCGCCCTCGAAAGGTCGGAATCGATCTTTCCCAACGCTGATGCCGTCCTGTTCGTCACTTCGTCAAGCACGGCCTTTGCAGGGTCCGCGGCAAGGCACGCAAGAGAGAAAAAGGTGACCAGAACGACCACGGATATGCCCAGGACCACTTTCTTCATTCCCATCCTCCTTCTCATTCTTTCCCTTCCTCTTCGTCGGCGAAAAAGTTCCTACCATGGACATCGTCATGACAATAGGTGCAGAGGTTTTCCCAGTTCGACCCGTCGGGCGGGTTGTTGTTGTGGTTCCCGTCCTTGTGATGCACGGTGAGGAGGTGCCTGTCGGTGTGGTCGAATTCCCTGCCGCACCTCGCGCACATGAGGCCGTGCATCTTCAGCGATTGCTCGCGGTACTGTTCGTTCTTGACGTCCCTGTCCCGAGTGATCTCTTTGACGATATCCCCGATGGACCCCGTGATCTCCTTCTTCACCGGCCGGTTCGACCTGCGCACTGTGAATGCTCTGCGTTTCATCATTTTTCACCTGGACTCGCCCACGGGTCTGCGCTTCGCGGAAACGGGCACACGGGCCCACGAGGAAGAACCTTGTTGACCGATCTCCTCATCGCCCCGACCATACGCATCAACATATTGTACCCTTTTTTCATGGAAAGGCCATAAAAGTCTATTGTCTTTTCCCTGTCCGCCCGTTTGCGCGTCAGCGCGGACCCGTATGCCCGTCAGCTCTCAGGGTCCTGGCGATGTCCTCCACCAGCGGTTTCGACCCGACGTAGAGGGCGGTCCTCTGGTGGTGGTCCTTCGGCTCTATGTCAAGGATCGGGGCACCGTGCTCGTCCACCGCGTGCCCTCCCGCCTCCCTGCACATGAAGGCCACAACGGATGCCTCGTACATGAGGCGGAGCTTTCCCTCGGGCC
>JAAYAK010000265.1 GCA_012719415.1 Syntrophorhabdus sp. | reverse complement strand
ACTCGTAATGAGCAGGTCGCGGGTTCGATTCCCATCGTCGGCTCCAGAATCTCAAGACTTCCTGCAATGAAGTAACCTCTCCCGAAGTTCTTTCATCATCGATACGTATGGTGCATTGGTCTCTCAGAAGGTGTCCGCGTGCCTCAATTGATCTCTGAAGCGTTATCCGGCGGGGATGGGAGGGTGAAGGCGGAGGAGAGGAAAACGGTGAGCATCTTGCCGATGGCGCCGGTGAGGTCGAAGTCACCGAGATCGATTGTTCGGTTCGTCATCTGCTCGTAGTGGATGAAGACCATCTGACAGAATGCCTGGTCCCACTCGACGACCGGGGCCGGCGGCTCAGCCCGCAGTTCCTTCCAATACTGGATACCGATCTTGACAAGGCCCTCCCTGTTCTCTTCGTCGTAAGGCATGAAGAAGAACCTTCCCATTTCACGCGCAAGGTCGTGCATGTCCATGAGGGTCCCTTCATCCTTCAGCCGGGGCACCGCCGCCGTCAGGAACCAGATGCCGCAGACGAAGGTGAGGACCCTGTCCCGGGGAAAGGGAAGGTCTTCACCGGAAGCGTTGAGCCTGTCCATCAGTGAGGGAATAAGAAGCGCGGAGATGTCGGCCGAAACCGCCCTTGCCACCATCTCATTGAGTCCCTCACACGGCCCCAGGGCAAGAACGCAGGCCTCCCCCATCGCGCCGAGGTCCGCCGCCGCCTTATCGAGGAGCGCCTTCGTCAGCGGCTTACCCGCAAGATCGAATTCAGCTGCTTTCTCATTCCAAGTCTTCATAGGCGTGTCGCGCGGGTGATGGGTGACAGGTTATGGGGATGACTCCCTCCCCTATTACCTGTCACCCATCACCTCTCTTCTTTACCACTTGAATATCCCTTTCAGCAACTTGCCCGGTGTTATCCCCTCATCCTCTTTCTTTTCCTGGGGAGGGGCGCCTTCGTCGCTCGGTGTCCTGCCCTGCCCACGGCCTTCCATCGCCATGAGGGGCAGCATCGACGTTGATTTTCGTCTCACCTTCACGGACCAGATGGGGTCTTTCGGACGTGGCGGATAGGCGATGTTCAGTTCGTCACCATAGGCTATGAACTGGATCATGGCCCCTCCGGCATCCTTGAAGATGCCTCTCGGTACGGCGCACCGCGTCGTCGAGGGTGCCATGACAACCCTATCCCTGACAAGGCGCCGCACGTCTTCATCAGGAAGGAAGTCCATGAGCGAATACCCGGCCTCCCGGACGTCGCTGGAGCTCCAGATGATCATCGTGCCCGTTTTTTCGTCGTGCCCCATTGCGGTCGCGAAATAGCCCGTCGCGGTAGGGATGGCATTCCACTCAAACTGGAAGCTGTCCTCGGGACCGCCCTTTGTCGAAGCGAATTCCACGGGCGCCATGAAATCATGACCCGGATCTATGTCGAAGCGTATGTCGGGAAGATAGTTGCCGTGGACAAAATGGTTGCCGGCCAGCGAACTGTCCGCCGGGACCTGTTTCGAGTCCTTCCTGTTCGGCCAATCCGCGTACGCCCGGCCCGGACGGGCCGAAGGCGGGTTCTGCATCGATACCTGCCGTCCCTGAAAGGCCTTTCCGAAATCGGCTGGATTCATCTTCTCCGTGTCGATGACGTAGGGCTGACCCGGCCTCACCGTCTCCGAGCAACCCCAATATATGAGCATGCGCATCTTCGGCTTCTCCATCTTCTGCGGCCTTTCTGTCCTTTCAACCGGCTCCGCCCGGCCCGGACCCGCTGGCTCGGGCGTCACGAGCGGGAGAGTCGGGCCCATTCTCTGACCCGGAGGTATGTCGTGGGTTGCCTGGGGGTCGGCGGGCAGGCCCTTGGGAGAAGATACCTTCAGCTCGAGTCTCTTTCCCGAACCACCTCCTCCGCCCATGCCGAGCATACCGCCGATCACACCCGACATCCCGCCGCCGGCACCGGAAGGCATTCCGGGAAAACCGCTCTTCTCCGTGGAAACACTCATCCAGTACCGTGTGACGGGCGTCTTCTCCGCCGAACCCGCCGGTCCTGACCACAGAACCAACGCGAAGATGAACAGGATACCTGATACTACGGCCTTCCAGGAAAGATCACTGTTACCCATCGTTTCCCCTCCTCTTTGATCATTGTGCACGTGCTTGACAACGACGGTCCTCGCCTCCAGCCGAATACCGCCCCGCCACCTGTCGAAACTCTAAAATGCAGATTATATAACGACCACCCGGGTGTCAAGGATAAAGACGGTTCAAGATTAGGTTCAAGGGTTCAAGGGTTCAAGGGTTCAAGGGTTCAAGGGTTCAAGGGTTCAAGGGTTCAAGGGTTCAAGGGTTCAAGGGTTCAAGGGTTCAAGGGTTCAAGGGTT